>DATDLP010000550.1:0-7945 GCA_036519255.1 Croceibacterium sp. | reverse complement strand
CCGGTTGTCACCGGCGCTGGCGCGTACCGCGTCCGCGCTTACTCTTGCAGCCTGCTTTGGTAGCGCTACCAGCGCTGCGGCCCAGCAAACGCCGCAAACCCCTGAAACTGAAATCATCGTCACCGGCGTGCGCGCCTCGCTCGATCGCTCGATCGACCTCAAGCGCAACGCGGCGGGCGTGGTCGACGGGATTTCCGCCGAGGACATCGGCAAGTTTCCCGACACCAACCTCGCGGAATCGCTGCAGCGCATCACCGGCGTGTCGATCGACCGCGTCAACGGTGAAGGCTCGCGCGTCACGGTCCGCGGCTTCGGCCCGGGCTACAACCTGGTCACGCTCAACGGCCGCGCAATGCCGACCGCGAGCATCGCCTCGGTCGGCCAGGACCAGAACGGCGACTTCGTCTCGGGCACCAGCCGATCGTTCGAGTTCTCGAACATCGCTTCGGAAGGGGTGAACCGGCTCGAGGTGTACAAGACCGCGCGCGCCTCGGTCACCTCGGGCGGCATCGGCGCCGCGATCGACATTCGCACACGGCGGCCGCTCGACGGCGCCCTCGGCTTCACCGGCTCGATCGGCGCCAAGGCGCTGTACGACGATTCGGACACCCAGTACTCGCAGGTCACCCCGGAAGTCTCCGGGCTGCTCAACTGGGTCAGCGAAGACGGCACCTTCGGCATCGGTGCGTTCGGCAGCTTCCAGCAGCGCAACAACTCGTCGCCGTCGGCTACGGTCAACGACTGGAACGTCGAGCCCTTCAGCACTTTCTCCAACCCCGGCCAGGGCCGCGTCAACGCGTCGACGGCGTTCGTCAACGCGCCGTCGCCGAACACGCTCGTCGCCTTCCCGAACGACTTCCGCCTGCACTATTCGGAATTCAGGCGCGAGCGCATCAACGGCCAGCTGACGTTGCAGTACGAGCCGAGCGATTCGCTGCAGTTCACCGCCGACGCGACCTACTACCAGAACCAGACCGAAGAGCAGCGCACCGACCAGGCGACTTGGCTCAACCGTCCGTTCAGCCGGGTCGAGTTCGACGGCAACGACCAGGTCGCCACCGCGACCTCGATCACCGACATCATCTCCGGCGCGAAGGACGGCGGCTTCGAGCAGCAGTATCGCGCAGTCGAGGAGAACTTGCTGTCGATCGGCCTGAACGCGCAGTTCCAGGCGACCGACAACCTGCGACTGACCCTCGACGGGCATCACTCCGAAGCGAAGGCCAAGCCGAACAATCCGCTCGGTCACTCGTCGACGCTGGTGGCGATCGCCGAGAAGGGCGTCGCCGGCCAGACCCTGGCGATCATCGACGGCTTCCCGGTCCAGTCGATCACCTTCAACGACAACCCGGCCACGGGCGGCAACGGCAACGCCAACGGCGTGCTCGATCTGCCCGACCTAGGTTCGCAGGTCGCGCGCAGCACGACCTCGCGCCAGGAGCAGACGACCGACGAGATCCGCCTCGACGGCGCCTGGGACCTTGGCGACGACGACCGCATCGACTTCGGCGGCTCGTACCGCCAGAGCGACATGGACCAGACCCGCATCGACACCTACCAGGCGCTCGGCGACTGGGGCGTGGCGAATATCGGCGACGTGCAGCAGTACGCCGGCAGCGCGGTCACACCGTTCTGCCTGACCTGCGAGTTCGAGCACTTCCAGCCAGGGGATGCCGGCGCGCTTTCGACCGCCTTCCGGGCGGATGCGACCGAACTCTACACCCTGCTCGGCAACAAGTATCCGAACTTCGGCAGCGTCAACGGCGACCAGAACAACGCGGTCGACGAGAAGATCTGGGCCGCCTTCGCGCAGCTCAACCTCAACACCGAGCTGATGGGCCGGCCGATCAACATCGTCGCCGGCGTGCGCTACGAGCACACCGACACGCGATCGGTTTCGCTGATCGTGCCGCCTGCCGCGCAGCGGTGGGATGCCGACAACGACTTCACCAAGGTTCTCGCGGCGAACAGCGTCGCGGTGACCGAGGAGAACAGCTACGATCACATCCTTCCGGCGCTCGACATTTCGGTCGACCTGACCGACGACCTCAAGGGCCGCGTGTCCTTCGGCCGGACGATCGCCCGACCGGACTTCGCCTCGCTGTTCTCGGCGATCGACATCGGCTCGAACAACCCGAACCGGCCGACGATGCTCGGCGGCCGTCCGAACGCGACCTCGGGCAACCCGAGCCTCGTGCCGCTGGTGTCGGACAACTTCGACGTCTCGCTCGAATGGTACTTCGCCCGGTCGAGCTACGTTTCGGTCGGCTTCTTCGACAAGCGGGTGAAGAACTTCGTCGGCACGGGGCAGGAGGACCAGAACCTGTTCGAGCTGCGCGATCCGTCCTCGGGCGCCGCGGGAACCCGCTCGGGCATCGCGGCCAACTACCTGCGCGGCATCAGCGCCGACCTGTCGGACGTGAACCTGTTCACGATGACCGCGCTGGTCGATCAGTTCGGGCTCGCGCAGGCGACCAACCTGTTCCAGGCCAACTACTCGGGCGGCAAGCTGAACCAGGGCTTCATCGACGCGACCCTCGGCGGGCCGTTCTGCGTCTCGAGCAACGGTGTCTGCGCGGACACCAATCCGGGCCAGGCGGGCATCCAGCCGAACCCGGCGCTGGTCACGGCGCCGACCGGCTACAACATCTTGGCGAACTCGGCCGACCCGCTGTTCACGTTCCAGGTGCAGAAGCCGATCAACAACGAGGAAGGCCACATCTACGGCTTCGAAATCGCCGGCCAGTACTTCTTCGGCGACACGGGCTTCGGCGTGGCTGCTGCGTACACGATGGTCGAAGGCGACGTCGGCTACGACATCACCGCCCCGACCACCGCGGACCAGTTCGCGCTGCTGGGCCTGTCGGACACCGCCAACGCCTCGCTGATCTACGAGAACTACGGGTTCTCGGCCCGCCTGACGTACAACTGGCGCGGCACCTTCCTGTCGAACAACAGCCGCGGCGGCTCGCGCAACCCGGTGTTCGTCAAGGAATACGATCAGCTCGACTTCAACCTGAGCTACGACGTGACCGAGAACATCGCGGTGTCGTTCGAAGGCATCAACCTGACCAAGTCGGACGTGCAGACGTTCGCCCGCACCGAGAACCAGCCGTGGTTCATCGTCGAGGGCGATCGCCGCTTCTACCTCGGAGCACGGTTCAAGTTCTGACGACGCTCCTTCGTCGGAATATGAGGGGGAAGGCCGTGTCCACGAGACGCGGCCTTTCTCTTTGCCCGCATCCCGATTTCTGCGACAGAATGGCCTGGATCGCATGACCACGGTGGCTCGCCTCGACAACGTTCAGCACGCTGCGCTCCGGCTCCGCCGCGGCCACGGCGCGCGCTTCGGCGAAGCGGTGAACCAGGTGGCGGTATTCGCCAGCGAGTTCGCCCAGGTGCAGCGCGAGTACCCGATCCTGTTCGCGCGCACGCCCGAGGGGGCACTGCAGGCGGTGGCGATCCTCGGCTTCGATCGCGACGAGAACCTGTTCCTCGATGGCGAGCGCTGGGACGCGGCCTACGTTCCCGCCTTGCTGCGCCACCGCCCGTTCACGATCGGCACGGCCGAGGGCGAGCCAGTGGTCTGCGTCGACCTGGCCGATCCACGGGTGGCGGCCGAGGGCGAGCCCGGCGAGCCGGTGTTCAAGCCGCACGGCGGCAACGCGCCCGCGCTCGATGCGGCGATCGAAGCCCTGCGCGCGCTCCAGGCCGGGGCCGGCATCGCCGCCACGATGACTGCGCTGTTCGACGAGCTGGGGCTGGTCGACCCGGTGCGGCTGCAGGTCTCGTTCGACGAGCACACCGGGATCGACTTCGACGGCTACCTGGCTCTGGTGCCCGAGAAGATCGCCGCGCTCGATGGCGCTGCGCTCGGGCGGCTCAACGAGGCCGGGCTGCTCGACGTGGCAGTGTTCGCCGCTGCCTCGCTCGGCACGATGCAGCGGCTGGTCGCGCGCAAGCAGCGCAAGCTCGCTGCGGGCTGACGATGACGCGGCCGGCGCTCACCTCGCGCAGCGTCGAGACCCGCGAGGGCCCGCTGCCGCGCGGCGAGGCGTGGGAGGCGCTGGTCGCCGAGAACCGGCCGGTTCTGTTCAGGGGCGCCGCGCTGGATTGGCCGCTGGTGCAGGCCGGGCTGTCGTCGGCCGAAGATGCGGCGGCGCTGCTCGTCGGAGGCTGGGCCGGGCAGCCGGTGGTGGTCTATCGCGGCGCACCCGAGATCGAGGGGCGGTTCGCCTACACGCCGGCGGTCGACGGGTTCAACTTCGCCGCCTCGCGCGAGCCGCTCGACGCGGTGCTGCGGGAAATTCTTGCGTCGCGGGGGGAGCCTGCGGCGCCGTCGATCTACGTCGGCTCGACCGATCTCGGGATCTACTTCCCGGGACTGGCCGACGCGGTGCCGCTCGACCTCCGCGCGATCCATCCGATGCTGGCCGAGCACCCGGGGCTCGCCTCGGTCTGGCTGGGCAACCGCACCACGGCAACGTGCCACTACGACGACACGCACAACATCGCGACCTGCGCAGTCGGGCGGCGCCGGTTCACGCTGTTCCCGCCCGAGCAGGCGGCCAACCTCTACCCAGGCCCGCTCGAGCCGACCCCCGGCGGGCAGGTGATTGCGATGGTCGACATGGCCGCGCCGGACCTCGAACGGCACCCGCGCTTCGCCGAGGCGCTGGCGGCGGCGCAAGTGGCCGAGATGGAGCCGGGCGACGTGCTCGCCTACCCCGCGATGTGGTGGCACCACGTCGAGGCGCTCGAAGACTTCAACGTGCTGGTGAACTTCTGGTGGAACGCGGTGCCGGGCTATGTCGACAGCCCGCAAGTCACGCTGCTCCACGCGCTGCTCTCGCTGCGCGGCCGGCCCGACAGCGAGAAGGCGGCCTGGAAGGCGCTGTTCGACTACTACGTGTTCGGCGAGGCCGAGGCTGCGCGTGCGCATTTGCCCGAGCACATCCACGGGGCGCTGGCGCCGATCGACGACACGCTCGCGCGGCGCTTGCGCGCCCAGGTGACGAAAAGGCTGCAACGATGACCACTCCTCCCTCGACCCGTGTGGTGATCGCCGGTGGGGGCACCGCGGGGTGGATCGCCGCGGTCGCGCTCGCGCGCCAGCTCGGCCGGCTGGTCGAGGTCACACTGGTCGAATCCGAGGAGATCGGCACGATCGGCGTCGGCGAATCGACCATCCCGACCGCGCGCGCGTTCCACGAGCTGCTGCGGATCGACCAGCAGGCGTTCATGCAGGCGAGCCAGGCGAGCTTCAAGCTCGGCATCTCGTTCGAGAACTGGGCGCGGCCGGGCGACCGCTACATCCACAGCTTCGGCACCGCGCCGCTGCGCACCTGGGTCTCCGAGTTCCAGCACTTCTGGCTCGAAGCCCGGGCGCGAGGCGAGGCCGGGCCGATCGGCGCCTACTACCCCGAGCACGAAGCGGCGCGCGAGCACCGCTTCACGCTGCAGGGCGAGCCGCCGCTCAATTACGCCTACCACCTCGACGCGGGGCTCTACGCCAAGTTCCTGCGCCGCATCGCCGAGACCGACGGGGTCACCCGGCGCGAGGGCAAGATCGCCGAGGTCGAATTGCACGGCGCGAGCGGTGACGTCGCGGCATTGCTGATGGAAGACGGCGGGCGGATCGAGGGCGACCTGTTCATCGACTGCACCGGGTTTCGCGCACTGCTGATCGAAAAGAGCCTCGAGACGGGCTTCGAGGACTGGGGCCACTGGCTGCCGACCAACGCCGCGTGGGCGGTACCGAGCGCGTCGGTCGGCGAGGCGCATCCCTACACCCGCGCGATCGCCCACGCCGAGGGCTGGCGCTGGCGCATCCCGCTACAGCACCGCATGGGCAACGGGCTGGTGTTCTCGACCGCGCACACCGAGCCCGAGGCCGCGCTCGACGAGTTCCATGGTGCGGTGGAGGGCGAGTTGCTGCGCGATCCGTTCCTCGTGCGCTTCCGCACCGGCCGTCGGCGGCAGGCCTGGGTGCGCAACTGCGTGGCGATGGGGCTCGCCTCGGGCTTCGTCGAGCCGCTCGAATCGACCGCGATCCACCTCATCCAGAGCGCGGTGACGCGGCTGATCCAGCTGTTCCCGTTCGGCCCCGACTGCGCCGCCCAGCGCGCGCGCTACAACGCGCTGGCGCAGGACGAGATCGAGCAAGTGCGCGATTTCGTGGTGCTGCACTACCACCTGACCGAACGCGAAGACACCGAGTTCTGGCGCTATCTCAAGCACATGGAAGTGCCCGACACGCTTCGGGCGCGGATCGGGAGCTTCGCCGAGGGCGCGCACGCCTGGCAGGCGGCGAACGAGGTGTTCCGCGTCGACAGCTGGGTGCAGGTCATGCTCGGCCAGCGGCTCGAGCCGCAACGGTGGCACCGGATGGGCGCGATGATGAGCGACGGCCGGCTCAAGCAGGCTCTGGCCGATCTGGCGCAAAGCGTAGCGAAAGGCGTCGCGGCGATGCCCGGACATCAGCAGTTTCTCGACGGCTACTGCCCGCGATAGGCCGCCCCTTCGCTGTCGCTCGGGAACATCTGGCTAAAATGGTGGGCGGTGACGGGCTCGAACCGCCGACCCTCTCGGTGTAAACGAGATGCTCTACCAACTGAGCTAACCGCCCGCCCGCGCGCCTTAGCCGAAGGACATCGGGCCAGACAAGCCACGGTGGCGTCGACCAGCCTCTCGCTCGTACCGAACCTGTCCATCGTCAACACCGCGAGCGCCATCGCGGGGCGGGTCGCAAGCTGCCCGGAAACCGATTTGCGACACCGCCGTTTTCGCTTGGCGGAAGGCAAACTGACAGGTGTCCTATGAGGAAATACATTACGTTAGCTACGGCCGCGGCGATCACGCTGGCTGCGGCTCCGGCCTTGGCCCAATCGTCCAGCAGCCAGGGCGATAACATCGGCGCGATCTTCAGCGCCATCTTCGGCGACCGGTTCGGGGCGACAAACTCGATCGAGGGCCAGTGGGCTGCCGGGCAGACGCCGCTCGCCAACCAGCGCGCGCAGTTCGAGAGCCGGATCGATACCGAAGTCAGCTCGGGCGTGCTGACTCAGGCTACGGGTGTGCGCGTGAAGGCGGACTATGCCGCGCTCGTGCAGCTCGAGAGCCGTTACGGCGCGGACCGGCGCTTCACGACCGCGGAGCGCAACGACCTTGGCGACCGCTACGGTGCGCTGACTCAGGTGTTGGCTGACGGCGCCTATGCCGACAACGCGACCGCGGCGACCGCGGAGGTGGCCGATGGCCGCGCGGCGTTCGAAACCCGCGTCAACACCGCGGTCTCGCAACGACGGCTAAGCCGCGCACAGGGCACGCGCCTCAAATCTGACTACGCCGCGCTGGCGCAAGTCGAAACCGGCTATCTGCGCGATGGCACGATCAGTGCCAGCGAGCGGGCCGACCTCGACGCACGGCTCGACGCGCTCGACGTCAGGTTGGGCGACACCGGCTATGCCGCCGCGCCGCTGACGCCGCGCGCGCGACTGGAAGGGATTGGCCGCGCGTTGCCGTCGAGCGGGCTTTCGAACGCCGCCAAAGCGCAGCTGCAAGTCGAATACGAGGACCTCTCGCGGCTCGAGTCGGCGTATTCGCGGCTCAGCGTCTCGACCGACGAGCAGGCCTATCTCGACCGCCGGCTGACCGAGCTCGAAACCCGCGCGCGGGTAAGGCTGGGCGCCAACAGCTACTAGACCAGCCGCGCGGCGCCGTGGCCGACCGCCGCGAAATAGCGCGCGATCGCCTCGGCCGCCGTGTCGCTCAACGCGAGGAATGCCCGGCGCCGGTCGGCCTCGTCCTCGACCCGTTCGAGCAGTCCGGCCGATGTCAGCTGTCCGATCCAGCGCAGCGCGGTGGTCGGCGGTACGCCGCTCGCGATGCACAGCGAGGTGACCGAAACGCGCTGATTCTCCGCGCGCGCGGCGGCGAGGTCGAG
>DATDLP010000549.1:0-5556 GCA_036519255.1 Croceibacterium sp. | reverse complement strand
TGCCGGTCAGGTGCTGCGCAGCGGGCCCATCGCCCCGCTCGGCGGCAGCAGCGCGAGGATCGCGGCGCGGGCCGAGATGAACTCGCGCCACAGTGCCATCGCCGCAGGCTGCGGATCGGCGCCGCGCGCATTGACCGAGAGCAGCGCGGCGATGCCGGGCTCCATGATCGCGGCGAGATCGGCGACGCCATTCTCGGCACGCTCGCGGCGCCAGGCTTCGGCCTCGCGGATCAGCGCCGGGAAGTTGCGCACTTCGGCCGTGGTCCGTTCGGGCTCGATCCCCGCCAGCGTGGCCACCACGCCCGCCGCGTCGGCCAGCGCCGCCCAGCGCATCGAGGTCGCGCTGGCTGCGCCCTGCGTGAAGTTCGCGCGGAGCCCGCCGGGCGCGGGCGGGAAGGTCGGAGGAAGGGCATTCATGGCACGCCGGAATAGCGCCGGCGTGCTTGCGAATTGGTTACCCTCCGACAGGCTCAGGGCGAGCGGAGCCTATTCGCCCTCTGCCTCGCCGGGCGGCGGGCCGAACGGGTCGTCGGGATCGTACTCGAGATCGAGCTCGATGTTGGCCCCGCCCTCGCCGGCCGTCAGCCGGTTGTTCTCCTCGCAGACGTACTCGCGGATCGTCCACTCCGGCTCTTGGCGGAAGGCCATCGCACTCACCAGCGGCTCGGCCAGCACGCCGGGATCTGTGATCGTGGTTTCGGTCCGCAGCACGCCGGGGCGCTCGAGCCAGAAGCGTTCGCTGATCTTCATGTTCGGGCCATGGGTAACGCCGCCGACATACTCGACCAGCGGGTTGAAGCCGACCGTCTCGACCACCAGCGTGTCACCATCCCAGCGGCCGACGGAAGTGCCGTTGAACAGATCGTCGGGATCCTCGGGCAGCGGCCGGCCGTCGGTGTAGATGCGGCGGGCCTGGCTGTAGGTCTCGGCGAAGATCGTCACCCGACCGGGCGTGAACAGCACTTCCATCGGATAGGGCTGCCGCATGATTCCCGGCATGCCCGGCGGACGGCAGGTGATCTGCGCGGCCTGCGCCACGCCTTCGGCCTGCTGCTTGGCGCGGAAGGCGTCCAGTTGGGCCTGCGCCGCGGGCTCGAGCTTGGGCTGGGCCGGCGGACGCCCGCCGCCGCCGCCGAACAGCAGCGACCAGTCGGGATTCCACACCCCGCTCCAGTCGGGCAGGCGCTCGATCTCGGCATAGCCGTCGGCGCGCGGGACAGCGGCACCCTGCGGCGCTGTGCCGCCTTGCGCGAACGCCGCGCCCGCCATCGCCAGCGTTGCCGCGCCCGCCAGTGCGCGCGCGAAACCAGACCACACCTGCATCGAACCCTCCGGCGACATCCTTATTCCCGGCACGAGATTGCGGTGCGAGCGGCGCGCAAGTCAAGCGGCGGGTTGATTCTGTCCGGGCTTTGCTGGCAAAGAAGGCGAAAGCGCCCGCGCTCGTCGCGCAAGCGGGCCACAGGAGAGCAGAATGCCCAAGACACTTCGCCGCCTGACCCTCGCCGGGGCCGCGTTTGCCGCGCTTCTGGCCATTCCCGGCTCGGCCCACCACTCCACCGCGATGTTCGAGTGGGGCTCGAGCACCGAGATGAAGGACGTCACGGTCGAGCGCTGGGTGTGGACCAACCCGCACACCTTCCTCTACGTGCGCGACGCGGAGGGCAACCGCTGGGCGTTCGAGGGCATGAGCCCCAACCATCTGTCGCGCGCCGGCTGGTCGAAGCGCTCGCTGGCGCCGGGCGAGAAGGTCAACCTGACATATTACAAGCTGCGCGACGGCCGCCGCGGCGGGTTCAACGTCACCGTCACCCGCGCGAACGGCACCACGCTGCAGCAGCTGCCCGTCCGCACCTGATCGCCCTGCCGCGCGCGGATTATCGCTTGGCGCGCCGGCCCCGCGTTGCTAACCGGCGCGGCGCGGCAAGGCGATTGTCGGCACCCGTAGCTCAGCTGGATAGAGCGCTGCCCTCCGAAGGCAGAGGTCACAGGTTCGAATCCTGTCGGGTGCGCCATCCCCTTCCTCCGCAACGGAACCGCGCGCTTCGGGGTTGCTCCGCGCCGGCCCCCGGGCGCTCTGCTCGTGGTTAATCCTTTCTTATCGCAAGTCGGGCAACGTGCCGCTCGTTCCGTGGCGAGAGTGGTGAGCGCGTGCCGATGCCCATGCTTGTGCAAAGAGCCGGCCTGCGCGACGTCGTGGTCGCGGTGCTCGTCAGCGGGCTCGTCGCGTGCGCCTGGCTGCTCGTTTCGGAGGGCGGGCTGGGCGATCTCGGGCCAGTGCGACGCTACTACGTCTACATTCTCGCCTACGGCTACCTGATCCTGCTGCTGCCGCCGCCGTTCGCCGGCAAGCGCATGGCCTCCGCGATTTCCATCTCGCTCGGCCTGCTGGTTTCGGCGTTCCTCGCCGCCGATCTGACGGCGCTGCGCTTCTTCGATACGCCGTTCCTCAAGCTCTATCCCTATCTGCCGGTCACCGCCGGCAACGCCTCGCTTGCCGATGTGGTGGGGTACGCCGTGTCGTACGTGCCGCTCGGCGTCTGGCTCCTGGCCGTGGCGACGACCTTCCTCGGCATGGGTGCCTCGCGACTGCTGCCCGACCCGACCCGCGCACGGGTGGTATCCGTCCTGCTGCTGCCCCTGTTCTACGCCGGGACCGCGCTCGCCGCGGTGGCCTCCGAGCAGGCCGACCCGCGGATCGCCGCGCTGATGGCGGAACCTGCCCCGCCGCTGAAGCGGCTCGCCAGCGCGGATCGCTCGGGCAATTTCACGCTGGCTGGCAACTCGCGAACCGAGCCGCGCACGATCGTTCTCGTGATCATGGAATCGACCGGGGCTTCGACCCCGTCGAGCGACGGCCAGCGGCTGCTGAGCCGGCAGATCGTGGACCAGAGCGGCACGGGCCGATGGGTCGCGTTCCGCAACGCCGTGACCAACAGCAACGCGACCGACATCAGCGTGCCGTCGCTCCTGACCGGGAGCGGTGCGAACGAATCGATCGGCAAGATCCATCGGCTGCCATTCGTGTCGCAGTACGCTGCGACGCGCGGCTACCGGACCGCCTTCATCACCTCGTCGACGATGCGCTGGGCTGGATTCGAGCCGTTCTTCGCCGACGCGAGCATGGACCGGATCGTCACCGCCGCCGACTCCGGCCTGCCGTTCATCAACGACCTCGCGGTCGACGACCACTTTGCCTACCAGGCCGCCGCGAAGGCCGTCGAGGAGGCGGACGGCAAGCTGTTCCTCACGCTCTATCCGCAATCCCTGCATTGGCCGTTCCAGACCGACAGCGCGTTCGGCATTCCGGCGCAGATCCAGGACCGGCGGGCGCGTGCCACCTGGATCGCCGAGACAGGCCTGCGGCTGCTGTTCGAAACCCTGCGCAAGACCGGGCGGCTCGACGACGCGCTGATCGTCGTGGCCGGCGATCACGGCGAGTTCGACTACGCCTCCACGCTGCGGATGCCGCGCATGCGCATGGACACCTTCGAGGACGGCATTCTCTCGCCGATCTTCCTGGTCAAGGCGCCGTCCGGCATGTCAGCCGCCGACTATGCCGCGCTCGCGGCCAATTCGGACAAGCTGGTGGCCAACCTCGATATTGCGCCGACGTTCGCGGATATGCTCGGCGCCAAACTGGCGGGCGGCCTGTCGTTCGCCGGCTACAGCCTGCTCGACGCGATCCCGGACGACCGGATCGCCTACGCGACCTCGACCAACGAATGGCGGCATTGGACCAAGGCCGCGATCGCGGTGGCGCGCGGGCGCGAGCGCATGACCTGCAACAATGCCGACCTCTGCCGCCTGAACACGGCGGACGGCGCGCGCCTGACCTTCACCCGCAAGGCTGGGCCGCAGGACGAGCTGTTCCGCCTGGCGTCGAGCGACCCCGTCCTGCGCCAGGCGCTGGGGCAGATCTATCGCGGGCATTATCAGTAGCAGGGCGCGACCCGCGTCACGCAGCGAGCCGCTGAAAAAGCCTTGCCGGGGCAAGCCCGTTGGGGCTCGGCTCAGTCCCAGCCGCGCTCGAGGAAGCGCAGCGCGCAGCCTGCCAGCACCGCCGAGCCGCGCGGCAGCACGCTCTCGTCAACCATCATCCGGCTCGAATGGATGCTGCAGCAGTTGGCCCAGTCGCTGCCTTCGGCTGCGACCCCGAGGAAGGCCATCGCGCCGGGCACCTTGGCCAGCACGTAGGAGAAGTCCTCCGCGCCCATGATCGGATCGGCCAGCCGCTGGAACCCGCCGCTGGGCAGCGACTGCGCGACCGCCTCGGCAAGGTCGACCGCGCGCGGATCGTTGACCGTGGGCGGAAAGCCGTCGGTGATCGTCACTTCGGCGCGGCAGCCGTGCGCCGCGGCGATGCCCTCGGCCAGCTCGCGCAGCGCGGGCCGCACCGCCTGCCGCCGCTCGGGCGTGAGCGTGCGAATCGTGCCGGTGAGCAGCGCGCGGTCGGGAATGATGTTGTGCGCGGTGCCGGCATGAAACTGGGTGACCGTGATCACCGTCGCCTCGGCCGCGTCGAACCGCCGGGTCACGAGCGCCTGGATTGCCGAGACGATCTCGCACGCGACCGGAATCGGATCGCGCGTGTGGTGCGGCATCGAGGCGTGGCCGCCGCGCCCCTCGACCGTGATCTCGAGCTTGTCGGCCGAAGCGAGCAGCGTGCCCGCGCGGCTGGCGAGCAGCCCGTGCGGCGCGTTGGGCATGATATGCAGCGCGAACGCAGCGTCGGGCAGGGGCCGGTCGTCCCCGCCCAGCAGGCCTTCCTCGAGCATGAAGCGCGCGCCGTGGAAACCTTCCTCGCCCGGCTGGAACATGAACCGCACTTCGCCGGCGATCTCGCTCTGCCGTTCGCACAGCATGCGCGCCGCACCGGCCAGCATCGCGGTGTGGGTGTCGTGCCCGCAGGCATGCATCCGGCCGGCGATCGACGAGGCGAAAGCGAGGCCGGTCTCCTCGGGCATCGGCAGCGCGTCCATGTCGCCACGCAGCAGCACCGCCGGCCCCGGTTTGGCGCCGCGCAGAGTGGCCACCGCACCCGTGCAGGTGCTGCCCTCGCGCCATTCGAGCGGCAGGTCGGCCAACTCGGCGCGGACTTTGGCCAGTGTGAGCGGCGTCTCCAGCCCGAGCTCCGGCTCGGCATGGATTGCGCGGCGCAAGGCGACGATGCGCGGGGCAAGGCCCTGCGCCTGATCGAGAAGGTGAGCGGAGAGCATCCGCCTTCCCTAACCCGCAATCCGCGCGGGTGCCAGCGTTGCAGCGGCGCGGCGCGGACGCTTGCAAACCGAGCTTCCGATACCCAGTTTCAAAAGAGGACGGTTCAGCTTGCGGCCATCCCGGGGACCTATCAAACACCGCGTTCTGCGGTGTTTCGCCGTGCCTGTGGCCACGCTGCGACACTGTTTGGATTTTGTACGAAAACCGTAGTATTTCTCTCGGGCACAGGTCAAAGGCGGCGCCAAATGCACGGAACCGTTCATCTGTTCGATCGCTTGCCTGAGGTCGCGAAGCCGGCCGCCGTCGCGGGTGGCGTGGCCGCGCCCGTGCGCCAGG
>DATDLP010000548.1:0-5316 GCA_036519255.1 Croceibacterium sp. | reverse complement strand
ATTTCCGCGCCGATGAACCCCGCCGCCCCGATCCTGCTGTTTGATTCCGGCGTCGGCGGGCTCACCGTGCTCGCCGAACTGCGCAAGCTGCTGCCCGATGCGCCGGTGATCTACGCCGCCGACACCGCCGGCCTGCCGTATGGCGAGAAGACCGAGGCGGAGATCGCCGCGCGCGTCGCCGGGCTGCTCGGGCGTCTGTCGGAGCGCTACGCCCCGCGCCTGATCACGATCGCCTGCAACACCGCCTCGACCATCGCGCTCGGCATGGTGCGCGACGTGCTGCACGTGCCGATCGTCGGCACCGTGCCCGCGATCAAGCCCGCCGCGGCCATGACCAAAACCGGCGTGATCGGCCTGCTCGGCACCGCGGCGACGATCCGCCAGGGCTACGTCGACCGGCTCGAAACGGAGTTCGCGAGCGGCAAGCGCCTGCTGCGCCACGCCGAGCCGGGCCTTGTCGTCGCGGCCGAGGCAGCGCTGCGCGGCGAGCAGGTCGACCCCGCGGTGTTCGAGCGCGCCGCCGCCGGCCTGCGCGCGCAGCCGGGCGGCGAGAGCATCGACACGGTGGTGCTCGCCTGCACCCATTTTCCGCTGGTCGAGCGCGAGCTGCAGGCGGCGTTCGGGCCGCAAGTTGATTTTGTCCACGGTGCCGAAGGCATCGCCCGGCGCATCGCCTATCTCACGCGAGGTCAGGAATTCGTGCGGGAAGTTCCTGATTTCGCGGTGTTCACCGGCACGCCCGCCGACCCAGCAGCACTGGCGCGCTACGGTATCGCGGCGGCCCTCCGGCTTTAATGCGAATTGCTCGCAAACTCCGTACTTTAAACCGCAGGCGCCATCCACTAAGTGCCGCGGGACTCACCGGCCGCACGGGGTCGCGGCACGAATACGGACAGGTCCGCTGAACTACGAACACATCTTCGACCAGGCGATCCAGCGTCTCCACGCGGAGGGGCGCTATCGCGTGTTCATCGACATCCTGCGCAACAAGGGTGCCTACCCCGACGCGCGCTGCTTTGCGGGCCACAACGGCCCCAAGCCGATCACCGTGTGGTGCTCGAACGACTATCTCGCGATGGGCCAGCACCCGAAGGTCATCGGCGCGATGGAAGAGGCGCTGCACGACGTCGGCGCCGGCTCCGGCGGCACCCGCAACATCGGCGGCAACACCCACTACCACATCGAGCTCGAGCGCGAGCTGGCCGACCTGCACGGCAAGGAAACCGCGCTGCTGTTCACCAGCGGCTACGTCTCGAACGATGCCACGCTCTCGACCCTCGCCAAGCTGCTGCCCGGCTGCGTGATCTTCTCCGACGAGATGAACCACGCGAGCATGATCGCGGGCATCCGCAACGCGGGCTGCGAGAAGCGCATCTTCCGCCACAACGACCCGGCGCACCTCGAGGAGCTGCTCGCGGCCGAGGATCCCTCGGTGCCCAAGCTGATCGCGTTCGAGAGCGTTTACTCGATGGACGGCGACGTCGCCCCGATCCACGCGTTCTGCGACCTCGCCGAGAAGTACAACGCGCTGACCTACATCGACGAGGTCCACGCGGTCGGCATGTACGGCGCGCGCGGAGGCGGCATCTCGGAACGCGACGACGCGGCGCGGCGGATCGACATCATCGAGGGCACGCTGGGCAAGGCGTTCGGCGTGATGGGCGGCTACATCGCCGCCGATACGCGGATCATCGACTGCATCCGCAGCTATGCGCCCGGCTTCATTTTCACCACCTCGCTGAGCCCGGTGCTGGTCGCCGGCGTGCTCGCCGCGGTCAAGCACCTCAAGGCCAGCTCGGTCGAGCGCGAGGCCCAGCAGGCCGCCGCCGCCGAGCTCAAGCGCCAGTTCCGCGAAGCCGGGCTGCCGGTGATGGATTCGACCACGCACATCGTCCCGCTGATGGTCGGCGACCCGGTGCGCGCGAAGAAGATCAGCGACATCCTGCTCGCCGAGTACGGCGTCTACGTGCAGCCGATCAACTTCCCGACCGTGCCGCGCGGTACCGAGCGCTTGCGCTTCACGCCAGGCCCGGCGCACACCGTGGCGATGATGGCCGAGCTGACCAAGGCTTTGGTCGAGATCTGGGACCGGCTCGAGTTGGAGTTCAGGAAGGCCGCCTGACGCAGACCTTCGTCGGCTGCCCGATCAACGGCTGACGATCGTCCCGCAATCGGGCCACTTGGCGATGATCGCGTTCCATACCAGCGCCGACGCGTCCATCGCGCGGTTGTCAGGGTTGGCCTGCAGGTACTCGATCACCACCTCGCGGAGCTGCCCCGCGGTCAGTGTCCGCGGCGTGCAACGCGGCTGATTGCGCGCCAGCCGCTGGAACATGAAGCCGTCGTAAGCCCCCATGATGTAGGTCACGCAGACCGCGGGATCGAACCGTTCGTCGGCAATCGTTGCCGAGCAGTGGTTCATCAGCTCGTCCCCGTCGAGGAAGTAGGCGTGCGCCGGAGTGGCAAACGGCGGCGCCCCTGCACCGGCCAGGATCACGAGGCCCAAAGCCCACAGCTTCCGGTGCATCGGCCGCTCCTTCATCGGTTGGCGGAATCCCGCAGGAAGTCCGCGGTCCTGCGCGCAGCCGCGCTAATTGTTAATCGCATCCTCGCCGGCTTGCCCGACGGACTGGATGTCCTGACCGGCTCCCTTGACCGCGTTGCAACCGCCGAGCGTCATTGCGGCGGCAATCAGAACGGCAACGGCAGACTTGCGCATCGAAGATTCCCTCTGGTGTCAGACGCGCCAACTTCTAGCGCATTCCATCCGGACCGACCACAGTTTCACCGCCTGCCGCAGACGCCGTGCGACGAGCTCGTGGCGCGGCTTGTGGTCAATTCGTGATCGGAACGGGCAGTCGCACGATCGGCGCATTTGCTTCGCCCCGCCAGCGCAGGGAGGGCCTCGCACCAAGGCTGATCTGGAGCTTGCCGACGCGGATCACGGTGACCGAACGGAGCTCGCGCGCACCGAGCCGGCGGTGCGCGGTGATCGACGCGACATTGTAATCGGCGATGCTGCTCATGGTCCACGCGAGCCCCTCGTGGCGCAGCCACTCGCCGATGGCGGCCCATAGCGCCGCGAAAGCGCGCGTCATCCGCTTGTCCTCGGGTACCCACAGCCCCGTATCCCAGGCGGTCAACGGTGGAAGTTCGTAGCGGATGCCGAACAGCGGATCCTCGTGGCTGCCGCTGCCGATCCAGCTCACGCCGACGAGCTCGCCCGAGCTGCTGAACACCGCGAGGCATTCGAGGCCCGCCGCAAAACGCTCCGCCTGGACGCGCGGGCCGGCGTCGATTTCGTGGCGCGCGAGTTCGGCCCGGCCGAGCTTTCGCCATGTGTAACCACGCGGCATCGCCGGCAGACCGCTCGCCGGCACCGCCACGAGCCTGAAGCGGTGGTACGCGATGTGCCGTCGCTTCGCGCAAAGGAAGGCGATGGCGTACGATGCCAGCCCGATCGCCCCAATCACTTTGAATGCCACGCTCGCCACACAAATCTCCCGGCCGGCGAAGCTAGCGCCGTCCGGTAAAGATTCGCTGAGCCGCTACGGCCAGGCCGCAAGGCCCGGTGCGAGCGCGTCAGCGCAGGCTGACGACGTTCTCGCTCTTGCGCGGATCCTTGCGGTCGCCGCTGTAGAGGCTGGCCATCGGCTCGTCGCCCACGATCACCGCCTCGGCCACGCCGAAGCCGTTGAACCGCGTCTTCATCGCCGCGCCGTAGGCGCCGAGCATGCCGACCTCGATCCAGTCGCCAGCCTGGATATCGGCCGGCAGCATGAATGGGCCCTTCATGTAATCGGCGTCGTCGCAGGTCGGGCCGTAGAATGCGAACGCTTCGAGCGGTTGCGTCAGATCGTCCTCGAGCGCGCGCACCGGGAAACGCCAGCCGACATGGGCCGCATCGAACAGTGCGCCATAGGCGCCGTCGTTGATGTACAGCTCGTCGCCGCGGCGCTTCTCGACCTTGACGATCATCGAGCTGTATTCGGCGCACAGCGCGCGGCCGGGCTCGGCCCACAATTCGGCCGAGTACGAGATCGGCAGCATCTCGAAGTGGCGGTGGATCAGCCCGAAGTAGTCTTCGAGCGGCGGAGGCTCCATGCCCGGATACGAGCTCGGAAACCCGCCGCCGACGTCGATGATGTCGACCGTCACCGCCGCGTCGACGATCGCCACGCGCACGCGCTCCATCGCCTGGACGTAGGCGAACGGGGTCATCGCCTGGCTGCCGACATGGAAGCAGATGCCGAGCGCGTCGCAGTGCTGGCGAGTGGCCTGCAGAAGCGACGCAGCGTCAACCAGATCGGTACCGAACTTGGCAGCGAGCGACAGCTCCGAATGCTCCGACGAAACGCGCAGGCGAACCAGCAGGTTGAGATCGTCGGCAGCGCCGGTGGCCTCGACGATCTTGGCCAGCTCCTCGTGCGTGTCGAGGCTGAAGGTACGCACGCCGTGGACCTTGTAGGCCTCGGCGATCGCGCTGCTGGTCTTGACCGGGTGCATGAAGCACAGCGTCGCCTGCGGCAGCAGCGAACGCACCAGCCGCACCTCGGCGATCGAGGCGACGTCGAAATGGGTAATACCCGAATCCCACAGGATCTGCAGCAGCTCGGGCGAGGGATTCGCCTTCACCGCATACATCGACTTGCCCGGGAACTTCTCGGCGAAGAAACGGGCAGCCCGCGCCGCGGCGTGCGGGCGGTTGCAGATCACGGGTTCGTCCGGCGCGTGGGCGCGAACTACAGCCTTGGCGTCAAGATGATGGTGCAACTCAAGGGACCCCCAACAAAACAGTGCGATAAAGCTGCCTTGCGGTTGGAAGTCCCCATGGGGCAGCGGAGAGGGGCGCATATATTCGCGCGTTGCTGAACTGCAAGTTAAAAAATGCACACCGCGCGAGGGGTGCGGCAGGTCGTTGAAAGGACGCTAGAATCGCACTTGCGGCACCTGGTCGACGGTGCCTTTTTCGCTGTCGTCGAGCCGGTGAAAATCAGCCGCTCGGAAGCCCAGCGCACCGGCGAAAAGCACCGCGGGAAACGATTCGATTCCCCCATTGTAACGCGACACCGCAGCGTTGAGCGCGCGGCGCGCGGCGGCGAGCTTGTCCTCGACGTCGCCCAGCTCGCCCTGCAGCTCCTGGAAGTTCGCGCTCGCCTTGAGATCGGGATAGGCCTCGCCGAGCGCCAGCAACTTGTCGAGCGCGACCCGCAACTGCGCCTCGCCACCCGAATTTACACCGCCCTTTGCGGCGCGATTGCGGGCTTCGATGACGGCGTCGAGCGTCTCACGCTCGTGCGCCGCGTAGCCCTTGAC
>DATDLP010000547.1:0-13575 GCA_036519255.1 Croceibacterium sp. | reverse complement strand
TGAAAAAGGCCCGTAGGCGGTATCGATCCGCACCGCGTCGCCGCTGACGACCGCCAGCGGCGACTGCTCGGTGGTCAGGGCGTTCCAAACGGGGCGATCGAGGGGATGGCTCACACCCCCTCCAGCAGCCGGTCCGCCTGCGCTCTTGCCTCGCTGGTGATCTCGGCCCCGGAGAGCATCCGCGCGATCTCCTCCTGCCGCCCCGCCGCGTCAAGCAGCGCGACCGATGTACGCGTCACCGTGCCCTCGCTCGATTTTTCGATCAGGTAGTGCATCCCTCCGCGCGCTGCGACTTGCGGCGAGTGGGTCACCGCGAGCAGTTGCCCCCCATCGGCCAGCCGCGCCAGCCGTTCCCCGATCGCGCTGGCCACCGCGCCGCCGACACCGCGGTCGATCTCGTCGAAGATTACCGTCGCCGCCCCGCCCTGCTCGGCCAGCGCCACCTTGAGCGCGAGGATGAAGCGCGACAGCTCGCCGCCGCTGGCGATCTTGTTCAAAGGTGCGAAGTCGGCACCCGGGTTGGTCGCGATGAGGAATTCGACCGCATCGCTCCCGTGCGCACCCCAGCGCTCCTCCGGCAGCGCGCTCACCGCGGTGCGGAACCGCGCGGCGTCGAGCTTCAGCGGCGCCAGTTCGCCGGCGACCGCGGCATCGAGCCGGAGCGCCGCTGCCACCCGATTCGCATGCAGCGCCTCGGCCCGCACCCGATAGGCCTCCCCGGCCAGATGCGCCGCCCCCTCCAGCGCGCCGATCTCGGCATCGCCCGCTTCGATCGCATCGAGACGCGCGCGCATCCCGAGCATCGCCGCCGGCAGGTCGTCGGGCTGGCAACCGTGCTTGCGCGCCAGCGCGCGCAGCTCGAACAACCGACGCTCGATCCGGTCGAGCTCGGCGGGATCGAAGCTCAGCGCCTCGGCGGCCTTCTCGAGCTTCTCCTCCGCTTCGCCCGCCTCGATCACCGCACGGTCGAGCGCTGCGAGCGCCTCGGCCAGCAGGGCGTGCTCACCGGCGATCCGGTCGAGCCGCCGGGCGGCGCCGCGCAACTGCGCCAGCGCCGAATCCGATCCATCCCACACCAGCCGCAACGCCTCGAGGTCGCCCGCCAGCTTCTCGCCCTTCTGCATGTCCGCGCGTGCGAGCGCGAGCCGCTCTTCCTCGCCTTCCTCGGGTTCGATCGCGGCCAGTTCGGCGAGGTGCGCCAGCAGCAGGTCCTGATCGGCTTTCGCCTGCGCGATGCCGGCCCGCGTCGCATCGAGCGCCGCATCGGCGGCGCGCCACTTGGCCCATGCGTCCTCGACCCCCGCCACATCGCTCGCGGCATAGCGGTCGAGCAGCGCGCGGTGCCCGCGCGGATTGACCAGCCCGCGGTCGTCGTGCTGGCCGTGCAGCTCGACCAGCGCCGGGGCGATCTCGCGCAGCAGCGCGGCGCCGACCGGCTGATCGTTGATCCACGCCTTCGAACCGCCGTCGGCCCGCACCCGCCGCCGCAGGATCAGCGGCTCGCCCGGCTCGAGCGCGATCTCGGCCTCGCCGAGCGCGGTACGCACCGCCGCAGGCAGCGCCATGAAGTCGAACGTCGCGGTGACGCTGGCCTGGTCCTCGCCCGCGCGCACGAGCCCGCTCTCGGCGCGCACGCCGAGCACCAGCCCGAGCGCGTCGAGCAGGATCGACTTGCCCGCCCCGGTTTCGCCGGTGAGCACGCCGAGGCCGGGTGCAAAGGCCAGATCGAGCGCCTCGATCAGGACGACGTTGCGGATCGCGAGCGTGGTCAGCATGGGAAGCGGCAGGTTACGGAAGCCCCCAGCGCAGTGCAACGCCGCTCGCTCCCCGTCCCACCGACATTTCGCGTGCGGGCAAGCTGTTGTGGAAAGCCTGTGGAAGAATTTGTTAACGGACGTGTGGCCTTATCATGACAGCGGGCAACGGGAGAGGTCCGGGGTCGATGAGCGTTCTGACAATTCGTGCGCACAAGCGTTATGCGGTGCGCCAGCCGGTAAGGCTGGACAAATCCGGCAGCCAGCCCGCCAAGGGCCTGCTGATCGAGCTTTCCTGCGAAGGGTGCCGCATCAGCAATCTCGATCGCGGGGGCTATGCGGTCGGCGAGGCGGTCACCGTGCGACTGGGCGACCTGTCGCTCGCCGGTCGCATCCGCTGGGCCCACGACAGTATCGCCGGGGTCCGGCTCGACCGGGCGCTCTATCCGAGCCAGCTCGGCGAGCTCGTCGCCCGCGACCGCGGCATGGCGGAAGCGCGAGTCGCCTGAATTCTGCTTATGACGCGGTCGCGTCGGGCGCGTGCCGCTGCATGAGCTCGTACGCGCGCTCGTACCACTGGCTGCCCGGATAGTTGGCACCCAGCACCGACGCGTATTTCTGCGCCTCGGAATGCACCCCAAGCGCGAGACTGGTCTCGGTCAGGCGAAAGAGCGCCTCGGGCGCGTGGCTCGTGGTCTCGTACTTCTCGACCACGTTTTGGAACCGGATTTGCGCCGCGAGCCACGAACCGCTCTTCTCGTAGAACCGGCCGATCTCCATTTCCTTGCCCGCGAGGTGATCGTTGACGAGGTCGATCTTGACCCGCGCATCGGCCGCGTACTCGCTGTTCGGATAGCGCCGCTGCACGTCCTGCAACGCGGTCAGGGCCTGCAGCGTGATCTGCTGGTCGCGGTCGACGTCGTTGATCTGCTCGTAGTAGCTGAGCGCGACCAGGTAGTAGGCGTAAGGCGCGTCCTTGTTGCCCGGGTGTATCTGCAAGAAGCGCTGCGCGGATTCGATCGACTTGTTGTAGTCCTGCGCGACGTAGTAGCTGAACGCGCTCATCAACTGCGCGCGCCGCGCCCATGGCGAGTAGGGATGCTGCCGCTCGACCTCGTCGAACAGCGCCGCGGCAATTGCGACATCGCCCCGGTCGAGCCGCTCCTTGGCCGCAGCATACAGCGATTCCGCGTCGCGCGCGACATAGCCGGTCTCCTCGGCCTGGCCGCCGATGCCGAGCGAGGCGCAGCCCGCAGCGAATGGAAGCAGGGCCGCTGCGGCGGCAATCTGGGCGATCCTCGTGGCGGAGCGTGCGGTCATGCGCCGCCCTATAGCCAGCGCTGCGGTGAACGCCAAGTGAAGTGGCTCAACGCCCGTTTTCCGCGCTGCGGCAATTATGTCGCAGCGCTTACGGTATATTCACCTAGCCGTGGCTTAAGGGTCGCTCACTCGTCCGGTGGCAACGCGTGGCACCGGACGGAAAGGGGGAACGGCGTGTCTAACGACGCTGAGCAGTTGAACGACCTGCTTCGGCAGAACGAGGCCATGAAAGCCCGTCTGGCGCTGTTCGAGTCCGCCGTCGAGCACATGCACCAGGGCCTGTGCATGTTCGACGCCGAAGGGCGCATCGCGCTGTGCAATCGGCGCTATGCCGAGATTCTTCGCCTGCCGCCGGAGGCGGTCCAGCCCGGAACCACGTCCAGCGACCTGATCCAGCTGGGCCTCGATGCCGGCCACTATCCGGCCGGCAAGACGGTCGAGCAGATTCTCGAAGGTATTCGCGGCGAGCTGACCTCGGGCAGCGTCCCGTTCGGCAAGATGGTCCGCGAAGGCCAGACCTACCGGGTCAAGAGCTTCCCCACGGCCTCGGGCCACTACGTCGCCACCTGCGAGGACATCACCGCCCAGGTCGAAGCCGAGGCCGCGCTGCGCGAAAGCGAGGCCGGCCTGCAGGCGATTCTCGACACCGTGCCCGACTGCGTGAAGATCTTCGATCAGTCCGGCCGCATGGTCTACATCAATCCGTGCGGTCTCGACTTGCTCGAGGCTTCCGACCTCGAAAGCCTGAACGAGCCCGGCTACATGGCGGTACCGCCCGAGTACCGCGAGGCCTGCCTCGATGTGCATCGCCGGGTGATGGCCGGCGAATCGGTCGTCTGGACATACGAGGTGGTCGGTCTCAAGGGCCGCCGCCGCCACGTCGAGTCGCACGCGGTGCCGTTCCGGATGCCCGACGGCAGCAAGGCGCATATGAGCATTTCGCGCGACGTCGACGAGCGGACCGAATCCGATACCGCCCTGCGTCGCAGCGAAGAGCGCCTCCGTCTGGTGCAGGAAGCGAGCGGTCTGGCGGCCTTCGAGTGCGATGCCAACGGCGTCTCTACCTGCTCCGACCGGTTCTTCGAGCAGCTTGGCCTGCCGCCCGGAGACGGCACGCTGCGGGTCGAGCAATGGGCTCACCTGATCCATCCCGACGATGCCGAGCGCGTGAACGCCGAGATCGGCGCGTCGATGGCCAACGGCGATGAGTGGTTCCGTATCGAGTTCCGGGTCACGCGCGCGGACACCGGTGAAGTCCGCTGGATCGCCTGCAGCACGTGGATGGAACGCGACGAAAACGGCGCGCTCGTCCGCACGC
Source organism: Croceibacterium sp. (assembly GCA_036519255.1). Lineage (GTDB taxonomy): Bacteria > Pseudomonadota > Alphaproteobacteria > Sphingomonadales > Sphingomonadaceae > Croceibacterium_A. Next base: position 9,183 of record DATDLP010000547.1, on the reverse strand, counting down.
TCGGCGCGCACCTCGACATCACCGAGCGCAAGCACAACGAAGTCGCGTGGCGCGAAAGCGAGAAGCGGCTGCGGCTGGTGCAGGAGGCTACCGGCCTCGCGGATTTCGAGGCCAACGCGGACGGCATCGCGGCCCTGTCCGACGCGTTCGTCGAGCAGACCGGCCTGCCGCCCGGGACCACGCATCTGACATTCCCCGAATGGCTTCGCGTGGTTCATCCCGAAGACCGCGAGCGGCTCAAGCGCGAGATCGAGAAGAACCTCGCGGGGGACGAGGTGTTCCAGTCCGAATTCCGCATCGTTCGTCCCAGCGACGGCGCGGTGCGGTGGATTTCGAGCCGCAACAAGGTCGAGCGCACCGAGGCCGGCGAGGTGATCCGCAGCATCGGCTCGCATCTCGACATCACGCGCCGCAAGCAGAGCGAGGAAGCGCTGCGCGAAAGCGAGGAGCGTTTCAGGCTGGCGGCCGAGGCGGCCGGTCTCGGGGTGTGGGACTACGACGCGGTGCTCAACAAGCGCGAGTGGTCGGACAAGCTGCGTGGGATCCTGGGCATTGCGCCCGAAGCCGAGGCGACGCTCGAGCTCGCCGTTTCCTGCATCCACCCGGCAGACAGGTCGCGCTTCATGCGCCGGCTGCAGAGCATCCGCGGCGGCCACAGCGAGCGGTTCGAGGACTCGTTCCGGATCCGGCGGCCGAGCGATGCCGCGGAGCGCTGGGGGACGATGAACGGCTGGCGGACCCAGAAGGCCGACAGCCAGCTGCGGCGCATCATCATGACCGCGCGCGACGCGACCGAGGAGAAGACCGCAGAGGAACGCGTCCGCTGGACCGCTAGCCACGACGGCCTCACCGGGCTCGCCAACCGCGGCCTGTTCCAGGAGAAGCTCGATCTCGCCATTCAGTCGGCCTCGTCCGACGGCGGGGCGGTCGGGCTGCTGCTGCTCGATCTCGATCACTTCAAGCAGATCAACGACACGCTCGGGCACGACGCCGGGGACATGCTGCTCAGGCTGTTCGCCGAGCGCCTGCGCTCCGTGGTCCGCGCGAGCGACACTGTTTCCCGCTTCGGCGGCGACGAGTTCGGAATCGTCCTGCCCAATGTCGAGGGCGAGCTGAGCCTGATCCAGGTCTCGCGCTCGATCCACGAATGCCTGCGCGAGCCGTTCGTGCACGCCGGGCGCATCCTCGACTGCCGCGTCAGCATCGGCGCGAGCCTGTTTCCGGCGCACGGCCGCAGCAGCGAATCGCTGCTCAAGAATGCCGACATCGCGCTGTATGCCGCAAAGGCCGCCGGCCGCGGCATGCTCACCATGTTCGAGCCGCACATGCGCGACGACGTCCAGCGGCGCAGCTCGATGGTCCAGCTCGCGCGCGATGCGCTGCGCGACGATCGCATCGTGCCCTACTACCAGCCCAAGCTCGACCTCGCCCGGCGGGCGATCATCGGGTTCGAGGCGCTGCTTCGCTGGCGTACCGATACCGGCCGGATCGGCACGCCCGCCGCCATCGCGGCAGCTTTCGAGGACGCCGAGGTTGCCGCGGCGATCAGCGACCGGATGATCGACCGCGTGATCGCCGACATGCGCATCTGGCTCGACCGCGGCATCGACTTCCAGCATGTCGCGGTCAACGCCTCGGCCGCCGAGTTCCGGCGCGACAACTTCGCCGAGCGACTGCTCGATCAGCTGCGGCTGGCGCAGGTCCCGAGCAGCTGTTTCCAGCTCGAGGTCACCGAGACCGTGTTCCTCGGCCGCGGCGCCGAGTACGTTCACCGCGCGCTCGCGCTGCTCAACGCCCGCGGCGTGCGCATCGCGCTCGACGACTTCGGCACCGGCTACGCCTCGCTGCGCCACCTCAAGCAGTTTCCGGTCGACATCATCAAGATCGACCGCAGCTTCGTGCGCGACATGGCCGACGATCCGGGCGACGAGGCGATCATCCGCGCCGTGGTCAATCTCGGCAGCAGCCTCAACATCAAGGTCGTGGCCGAAGGGATCGAGACCGAGGCGCAAGCGGCGCAACTGCTGGCGCTCGGGTGCGGGCTCGGGCAGGGTTTCCTGTTCTCGAAGGCGGTCGCCGCCAACCGGGTGCCCGGTCTCTCGACGCGTTTTCCCGCGAGCGGCATCGGCGAGCAGCGGACTTCACCCCGGCCGCTCAAGCTGGTCGCCACGAAGGGCTGAATCCTACTCCGCTTCCGCCAGCGCGGCCTCGACCATTGCCTTCCACACGCGGGGATCGCCGGCACCGGCCATTGCCCTGTCCGGCTCGCGCAAGGTGTGCAGCACCGCCCGCGCATCGTCGATGTGCGAGCGCCATTCGTCGTCGACCACGTCGCCGGCCGAGGCGAGATAACCTTCGGCGTTCGCGCTGAGCCGCTGGCCGGCGAGAATTCGGGCGATACGCTCGAGGGCACTCATCTCCGAGACGGGCATTGGCAGGTCCCTTTCCAGGCACGGGGGCAACCCGGAAAATCGCGCAGATACCATGAAAGTTCCGGCCGGCCGCCGCCCCCAAGCCCAAGGCTCCCCCGGCGGCCGGCGCGGTCCTTCAGGCGATTCCGGCGCGAAGCGCCTGGGGTTCGCCTGGCTTGCTGCTCACATGCGAGCAGACGTGCGCGAGCACCGCGGGGTGCAGCGGTTGCAGGAAACGAATGCCGTGCACGTTGCCGTCGCGCCAAGTCACTTGCGCGTCGATGAAGTCGAGCGAGCCCATGGTCAGCGTCAGGAATGCGCCCGGCCCCATGCGCTTGCCCGTGCTGAAACGGCAGCCGCGGGCCGAAAGGTTGGAAAGCCTGATCCGCATGGATGATCCGCTGCCGTTGCGGAAGCTGGCATCCACACGAACGTCGTAGCGCGGCTCGCGCCGTTTCTCACAGGTCATCGCGTCCCCCGTCCGTTTTGCTTCTAGGGGCCAAGATGCGGGGAAATACTTAAACAACGGTGAGTCCGTGCATCCTTGGAATCGACGCGAACTCTTGAGAAAAACTGTGTGCCGTTACAGTCAATTACCGCACCCGCGGATGCAGCATGCGCTTGGGAATCGACCCGCGGCCCGAATCGCCGGCCGCCGCGGACAAGGCCGGAGGCTAAAGCACCTCTCGCACGGTCTCGGCCGGCCGGCACAGCCGGACGCCCTTGTCCGAGATCACGATCGGCCGCTCGATCAGGACCGGATGCGCCGCCATCGCATCGAGCAGCGCATCGTCGCCGGTCGCGGGGTCGTCGAGCCCGAGTTCGGCCACGAGCTTTTCCTTCGCCCGCAGCACCGCGCGCGCCGAAACGCCCATCCGCGCAACCAGCTCGGCCAGCTCGTCGCGGCTCGGCGGACGCTTGAGGTACTCGACGATCCGCGGCTCGATCCCCGCCTCGCGAATCATGGCGAGCGTGTTGCGCGAAGTGCCGCACAGCGGGTTGTGATAGATGGTCACGCCCATGGCCGGGGACCTACTCCCAGAACGCCACAGAGCGCACCTCGATGCTCTCGCGGACGTTCGCATCGGCGAAGCTGGGGTCGTGGAACGCGGTGTGCGGGCAGCGCCAGGTGCGCGAATGGTCGCTGTCGTGGAACTTGAACAGCAGCACGTCGTCGGCCTGCATGTTCGAGAAATACCACCAGCGCATCGCCGGGTTGTGGCTGAAGATCGACGCGGCGATGTATGGGTGCTTGATCTGGATCGGGCCCGTCAGCGCCTCGCCTTCGGGGATCGCGTCGACGATCATCAGCTGGTTGCTCTTCTCCTCGCCGCCGAAGCTCGTGCGCCCGTCGCACAGCGCCAGCGGCACGTCCTGCGGCGGCGGGCTGAAGGTGCGCCAGTACGAGGTGATCAGGAACCGCCTGTAGCCGGGCCCGTCGGGAAATTCGCCGCGGTACATCCGTTCGGCCAGCGCTTCGGCGGTCGGCGTGTCGAGGTCGACGTGCGCCTCGCCCGCCGGCGGCTGCACCCCGCCGCCGTGCTCGTAGTTCTCGACCTTCTCCTGCGCCCGCGCGCTGAGATCGGCCGAGGTGCGGATCATCCACGCCTTGCCGGTCGAGCCGCGCGCGACGACCTTGTCCGCACCGGTGCGGCGCTGGATGTCGGCGGCGACCTCGTCCATGTAGATCGCGTCGATCTGCGCCGGATCGTGGAAGTCGGTCACCGCGCTCGGGTTCTTGCCGATGAGGAATCCGTGCACGTCGAGCGTGAAGTGATCGCGGATCGGCATCCCGTCGCGCACCGTCACCCGGTGGTCCGAATAGGTGCCGGTGTTCACTTCGAGGCCCTGCGACACGAAGCGGCGGGTGACGAAGTCGCCCGGATCGACGAAGCGGATGGTGCTTTCGACCTCGCGCGCGCCGTTTTCGGCGCTGTCCTCGATGTCCGCAATCTGCGGTGCGGCGGTAGCCATCGGCGTGCTCCCAACTTGATTCTATCGTTCGTTACGGTTGTGCCACGGCGCGGCGCCGCTCGGCAAGCTGGAGCGGGGACATCTTGCGACATGACGGGCACTGGCGAATCCCCATGTTGCGGCTATCGTCCGCGCCAAACAGGGAGAGACTGCATGAGCCACTTGCCGCCGACCAACGACGACCGCGTGATGTGGGACATGTGGGAGGCGCAGTTCCGGCTCCCCGCGATGACCGTGGCCGACGAGCTCGGCGTGTTCCGCGCGCTCGGCGATGCGGCGCTGACCACCGCGGAACTGGCGGCGGGCCTCGCCCTCGAAGTCCACCCGTTGTCGATCCTGCTGGCCGCGCTCGCCTCGTCCGGGCTGATCGAGAAGCGCGAGGGCAAATGGCGCGCGCTGCCGCCGGCGCGGACCTGGCTGCACCCCGAGGCCGAAGGCTACTGGGGCGGCTTCCTGTTCGGCTTCCGCGAGCGCGCCCCGCTCCACGCCCAGCTCGTCCAGGCGATGAAGACCGGCAAACGCCCCGACAGCTTCAACTCGGGCGCCCCCGAGTGGGAGCGTGGCGAAATGAGCGAAGAAGCCGCGCAGCGCATCGCCAGCTTCATGCATTCGCATTCGATGGCCCCCGCGCGCGGTGCCGCGGCGCAGGCGGTGTTTGGCGAAGTCGGGCACCTGATGGACGTCGGTTGCGGCTCGGGCGTCTACGGGATCGAGATCGCCAAGGCGCACCCCGGCCTGCAGGTCACGCTGATGGACCTCGCCGCGATGGCGGACGAAGCCGGCAGCTACGTCGAGCGTGCCGGGATGCGCGCGCGCGTCGACACCGCCGGGTGCAACATGTTCACCGAAGACTGGCCGCGCGGGCCGGACGCGCACTTCTTCGCCAACGTGTTCCACGACTGGTCGGTCGAGACCAACTCGCTGCTCGCGCGCAAGAGCTTCGAGGCGCTGCCGAGCGGCGGCCGCATCTTCCTCAGCGAGATCCTGATGGACGACGATGGCACCGGCCCGTGGCACGCCGCGGCGTTCAGCCTGCTGATGCTGGTCGGCACGCTCGGCAAGCAGTACTCGCTGCCCGAGTTCCGCAGCATCCTCGAAGGCGCGGGCTTCACCCAGGTGCAGGCCGTTCGCACCGGCGGCGGCTACTACTCGCTGGTCAGCGCGGTCAAGCCGTAGAGCCCGGTCCAGTCGTGGCCGCCGCGCCCACGCCCTCGACTTCGATCAGGCAGCTGACGCCCGCGGGCGGATAGTCGATCGCGACCGCCTTGAGCCCTGCCTGGCGGCGCAGCAGCTGCGTGCCCATCCCGGCGCGCTGCGGCTTCTCCACTTGCGGGCCGCCGCTCTCGCGCCACGCCAGCCGCAGCAGCCGGTCCTCGCCCTCGCCGATCGTCCAGACCAGCTCGACCTGCCCCTCGGGCACCGACAGCGCGCCGTACTTGGCGGCGTTGGTGCACAGCTCGTGCAGCGCCAGCGAAAGCGGCACGCACGCCTCGCGCGGCAGCTCGCAGGGCGGGCCGGCGAGCGTGAAGTTGTCCTCGGCGCGGAACGGCGCCACTGCCGCCGTGACCAGCGCGTGCACGTCGCAATGCGCGGCCTGCCCCACGCCGAGCAGTCCGGTCGCTCGTTCGAGCGCCTGCATCCGCCCGGTCAGCGCCTGCACGAAGCGCTCGGGGTCCGAATGGCGCGCGGTCAGCACCGCCATCGCGTTGACGGTGGCGAGCATGTTCTTCATCCGGTGCATCAGCTCGTCGTTGAGCAGCCCCTCGCGCGCTTTCGCCGCCTCGAGCTCGCGCACCGTGCGGCGGGCCACTTCGCCGATCCAGATCAGCGCCGCGCAGGCCAGCACGAACATCGCCACCAGCGCCGCGTCGCGCGCGCTCAGGTAGAACAGGATCGGCTCGTCGCGGAACACGCGATTGGCGATCATCCCCGAAGCCAGCGCCACGCCGACCGCCCAGCGCCAGCCGAGGAACAGCGCGACCAGGGTGACCGCGGGAAAGTAGCTGACGAACGGGATGCCCGCCTCGCCCCGGTCGAGCGCCCAGCGCAGCGCGGTCGGCGCGCCGACCGCGAGCGCGCTCCATCCAAGCGCGGTCAGCCACGGCATGTCGGCCAGGATGATCCGCCTGACGGCGGAGGTGCGCTCCACGGGTGCCCCCACAAATATTAACTAACCCATTCATCATGAGCGCATTTTTTGCCGAACACTACTCGGCAATGACCCTCGAAGCGCGAACATCGTTTCCCTTGCCGCCGGACCGCCGCCCGTTGGCCGTGCTTCAGCCATCAAGGACGTGGCCGGTGGGAAAAGCATTGCCCGTTCGACGTGGAACAGGCCCTAGCCGACCAGCGCCGGCTCCAGGTCGACCCGCGCGAAATCGGCGAACAGCGCGTCGAACAGCAGCGCGCGGTGACATTCGGCGGCGTCGCGCTCGTAGCACAGCAGCGCGATCCGCTTGTCCTCTGCCAGCGCGCGCAACTCGGCCATCTGCGCGAGTGCCTCGGGCAGCTCGAGCTGGCCGGCATAGACCCGCGCCAGTGTCGCGTGATCGCCACGGCGCGCGGCGGCGCGGCCCTCGGCGGGGGTGCCGAGCTGCTTGAAGTGGCGATAGGCGATCCCCGCCTCCTCGACCGCGGCTTTCAGCGAGCTCTTCGAGAACCCCGGCCGGCGCGACAGCGGCAGGTAGCGGATGTCCGCCAGCACCTCGACCCCGGCGTCGCGCAGCGCGGCGACGAGCGCGGGTTGGGTGGCTTGCTCGTAGCCGATGGTGAAGATCGTATCCGACATCGCCTCTACCAACCCTCGTCATGCTGAACTTGTTTCAGCACCCATCGGGCAGCAACCGCGGAGCATCCCAGCTGTACGCGACCTTGCCGCGTGGCCGCGCTAAGCCGAGAGCTCCGTGCACGCGGAGAAATGGGCCCTGAAACAAGTTCAGGGTGACAAAGAGGAAGACGGCAGCGGACGAGATTCAGGTCGACCCGAGCCAGATTGCCGATGAGACAATCGCAGAGGCTATCGCGCCGACAAAATTCGCAAAAATGACAAAACCAAACCCAGTTTGTCCGCGTTCATACTCGTCTTCACGGAACATAATCACTGGAATGTACGCCTTTCCGGTTCGCAATCCGCGGAAAGCACACCATGCAAAAACGCATGCGAAGATCAGAAGGATAAAGGCGAACGGCAGCATCATAGCGGCAAATTATCGTGCTTCTTCCACGGATTCTCCAGCCGCTTGTTACGCAGCTTCCGCAACCCCAGCGCCACCCTCTTCCGCGTCGAATGCGGATAGATCACCTCGTCGATATACCCGCGCGAGGCCGCCACGAACGGGTTGGCGAAGCGCTCCTCGTACTCACGCGTCTTCTCCGCGATCTCCTCCGGCGACAGGCCGCGGAAGATGATCTCCACCGCCCCCTTGGCCCCCATCACCGCGATCTCGGCGGTCGGCCAGGCGTAGTTCAAGTCGCCGCGCAAGTGCTTGCTGGCCATGACGTCGTAGGCGCCGCCGTAGGCCTTGCGGGTGATCACGGTGATCTTGGGCACGGTCGCCTCGGCATAGGCGAACAGCAGCTTGGCGCCGTGCTTGATGATCCCGTTGTGCTCCTGCGCGGTGCCCGGGAGGAAGCCGGGGACGTCGACGAAAGTCACGATCGGGATCGAGAAGGCGTCGCAGAAGCGCACGAAGCGCGCGGCCTTCTTGCTGGCGTTGATGTCGAGCACGCCCGCTAGCACCATCGGCGGGTTGGCGACCACGCCGACCGTGCGCCCCTCGATGCGGCCGAAGCCGGTGAGGATGTTGCCGCCGTGCGCGGGCTGTATCTCGAAGAACTCGCCCTCGTCGAGCACCTTCCGGATCAGCTCGTGCATGTCGTAGGGCTGGTTGGCATTGGCCGGGATCAGCGTGTCGAGGCTGACCTCGAGCCGGTCCCACGGGTCGTCGCACGGCAGCTCGGGCACGCCCGAGCGGTTGTTCTCGGGCAGCAGGCTGATGAAGTCGCGCGCGGCCATCAAGGCCTCGACGTCGTTCTCCAGCGCGAGGTCGGCGACGCCGGTGCGCGTGGTGTGGGTCACCGCGCCGCCCAATTCCTCCTGCGTCACCACCTCGTTGGTGACGGTTTTGACCACGTCGGGGCCGGTGACGAACATGTACGATGAGTCCTTCACCATGAAGATGAAGTCGGTCATCGCCGGCGAATAGACCGCCCCGCCGGCGCACGGCCCCATGATCAGGCTCAGCTGCGGCACCACCCCGCTCGCGAGCACGTTGCGCTGGAACACCTCGGCATAGCCGCCGAGGCTGGCGACGCCTTCCTGGATGCGCGCGCCGCCGCTGTCGTTGAGCCCGATCACCGGCGCGCCGACCAGCATCGCCTTGTCCATGACCTTGCAGATCTTCTCGGCGTGGCGCTCGGACAGGCTGCCGCCGAACACGGTGAAGTCCTGGCTGAACACGTAGACCAGCCGTCCGTTGATCGTGCCGCTGCCGGTGACCACGCCGTCACCGGGAATCCGCTGCGCCTCCATCCCGAAGTCCGTGCAGTTGTGCTCGACGTACATGTCGAGCTCCTCGAACGAGTCTTCGTCGAGCAGAACCTCGAGCCGCTCGCGCGCGGTCAGCTTGCCCTTGGCATGCTGCGCGGCGATGCGCTTGGCACCCCCGCCCTGCCGGGCAGCGGCGCGGCGGCGTTCGAGTTCCTCGATGTTGGCCGACAATGCGCTCTCCCTGCGGTGTGGGGGAGGGGTAGAACCGAGCGAGCTGGATGAAAAGAGCCCTCTCCCCTTCAGGGGAGA
>DATDLP010000546.1:0-15758 GCA_036519255.1 Croceibacterium sp. | reverse complement strand
GATCGCGTGGTCCTCCCCCACCGATGCGAGCGCGAAGCGGGCATGTGTCCCCCCCACGTCGATCGCTACCAATTCAGTCACGCTCGCCCCTCTCCCCAGAAAATCGTCACGCGGTCATAGACCTGCCGCCGCCAGCATCGCCGATCCGCCCCGCTCTGCCTCGTCCGCGCCGTGCCGAAACATCGCGAACAGCTCGCGCGCGGTGCCGCCTTGTGTTTCCGGCGCCGGCGCCGGCTCGCGCGACGCGAGATCGGCGGTGGTCGAAAGCTCGCCGCGATCGGCGCACAGCCGGATCACGTCGCCGTCGCGCGCGCGCGCGAGTGGCCCGCCGCCGAGCGCCTCGGGGCTGACGTGGATCGCTGCCGGCACCTTGCCGCTCGCGCCCGACATGCGCCCGTCGGTGACCAGCGCCACGCGATGTCCGCGGTCCTGCAGCACGCCGAGCGCGGGGGTCAGCTTGTGCAGCTCGGGCATGCCGTTGGCACGTGGCCCTTGGAAGCGGACCACCACCACCACATCGCGGTCGAGCTCGCCTCTGGCGAATGCCTCGTTGACCGCGGCCTGGGTCTCGAACACCCGGCACGGCGCCTCGATCGTCCAGCGGTCCGGATCGACCGCGCTGGTCTTGAAGCAGGCGCGCCCGAGGTTGCCCTCGACCAGCCGCATCCCGCCGTCGGCCATGAACGGCGTGCCCGCCGGGCGCAGCATCGCGTCGTCGCCCGAGGGGCCCGGATCGCGCCACGAAAGCGTGTCGCCGTCGAGCCACGGCTCGAGCGCGTAGGCGCCGAGATCGTCCCCGCCGACGGTCATCACGTCGCGATGCGCGAGCCCGGCGTCGAGCAGCTCGCGGATGACGAAGCCGATCCCGCCCGCGGCGTGGAAGTGGTTCACGTCGCCCGCGCCGTTGGGATAGACCCGCGCGAGCAGCGGCACCGCGTGGCTCAGCTCGGACAGGTCGTTCCAGTCGAACACGATCCCCGCCGCGCGCGCGACCGCCGGGATGTGGATAGCATGGTTGGTCGAGCCGCCGGTGGCGAGCAGGCCCACGGCTGCGTTGACCACCGCCTTCTCGTCGACGCACTGCGCCAGCGGTCGGTGGTCGTTGCCCTCGCGGGTGATCGCCGCCAGCCGGTGGACCGCGGCGCGGGTCAGCGCCTGGCGCAGCGGGGTGCCCGGATTGACGAAAGCCGCGCCGGGCATGTGCAGCCCCATCAGCTCCATCATCATCTGGTTCGAGTTGGCGGTGCCGTAGAAGGTGCAGGTGCCCGGCGAGTGATAGCTCTTCGCCTCGCTCTCGAGCAGCTCGGCGCGGGTCGCCTTGCCCTCGGCGTAGAGCTGGCGGACGCGCTGCTTCTCCTTGTTGGCGATCCCGCTCGGCATCGGCCCCGAGGGAATGAACACCGCCGGCAGCCAGCCGAAGCGCAGCGCGCCAATCAGCAGTCCGGGCACGATCTTGTCGCAGATCCCGAGCAGCGCGACGCTGTCGTACATCTGGTGCGACAGGCCGACCGCGGCGGCGAGCGCGATCACGTCGCGGCTGAACAGGCTCAGCTCCATGCCGTCGAGGCCCTGGGTGACCCCGTCGCACATCGCCGGCGTTGCGCCCGCGACCTGGCAGGTCGCGCCGACCTCGCGCGCGAAGACCTTCAACTGCGGCGGGTAGGCGCCGTAGGGCTGGTGGGCCGAGATCGTGTCGTTGTAGGCGCTGATCACGCCGATGTTCGGCCCGCGCCGGGCGGAGATCGTGTCCTTGTCCTCGCCCGCCGCGGCGAACCCGTGCGCGAGGTTCGAGCAGGGCAGGGCAACGTTGCGGTCACGGTGCCGCTCGCCCTCGATCGCCATCAGCTCGAGATACCGCGCCCTGCGATCGCGCGAGCGTTCGATGATCCGGTCCGTGACGCGGGCGATGGTCGGGTGGAGGTTGGTCATGCTGACCCACCCCCAACCCCTCCCGCAAGCGGGAGGGGAGTGCCACCGCCATTCTGACTCGTGGCGCAAATTTTCCCCGCCCGCTTGCGGGAGGGGTTGGGGGTGGGCCAGTCCGCCATCCTACTCATGCCAGCTCACCCCGTCGCGCTCGGCCAGCGCGATCGCCGCGCTCGGGCCCCAGGTGCCGGCGGTGTAGATCTTCGGGGCGAGCCCCTCGGCCTGCCACTGCGAACGGATCGCGTCGACCCAGGCCCACTGCGCCTCGACCTCGTCGCGGCGTACGAACAGCTTCTGGTCTCCTTCGAGCAGGTCGAGCAACAGCCGCTCGTAGGCGATGTGGCGGACTTTGCCCGAGAACACGTTGGGGTCGCGGATGTCGAGCGGCACCTCGCGCAGCGCGATCCCTTCGCGGTCGAGCCCGGGGACCTTGGCCATCAGCGACAGGGTGATGTTCTCCTCGGGCTGGATGCCGATCAGCAGCCGGTTGGCCTTGGCCCGCGCGCCGGTGAAGATCGAGTGCGGGATCGGGCGGAACTGGACGAGGATCTCGGTCGTCCGCTCGGGCAGCCGCTTGCCGGTGCGCAAGTAGAACGGCACGCCTTTCCAGCGCCAGTTGTCGACATGCGCCTTGAGCGCGACGAAAGTCTCGGTCTGGCTGTCCTGCCCGAGCTCCTCGTCGTAGCCGGGCACCGGCTGGCCCTGCACCGCGCCCGCGCGATACTGCCCGGTCACGCTCTCGCCCGGGCCGATCGGCCGCAGCGCGCGCAGCACCTTGACCTTCTCGTCGCGCACCGCGCTGGCCGCGAAGCTGGTCGGCGGTTCCATCGCCACCAGCGCGAGCAGCTGGAGCATGTGGTTCTGCACCATATCGCGCAGCGCGCCGGTCTGGTCGTAGAAGCCCGCGCGCTTCTCGAGGCCGACGGTCTCGCCGACGGTGATCTGCACGTGCTCGATGTGCTGCGCGTTCCACAGCGGCTCGAACATCACGTTGGCAAAGCGCAGCGCGAGCAGGTTCTGCACCGTCTCCTTGCCCAGGTAGTGGTCGATGCGGAAGATCCGGCTCTCGGGGAAGGCGCTGGCGACCGCGTCGTTGATTTCGCAGCTCGAGGCCAGGTCCACGCCGAGCGGCTTCTCGAGCCCGATCCGCGCGCTGGCACCGGTGAGCCCGGCACTTTCGAGCCCGCGGATCGTCGCCTCGAACAGGTTGGGCGCGGTCGACAGGAAGATCGCCAGGCTGTCAGGCGCGCCGACCTTGGTGCCGAGCGCGGCGAAGCTCACCGGATCGGTCACGTCGAGCGGTTGGTAGTGCAGCCGGTTGAGAAACTCGGCCATCGATCCGCGCCGCCCGGCAGGCATGAACTTCTCGAGCGCCTCGCGCGCGAAGTTGCGGAACCCGTGATCGTCCATCTGCGAGCGCGCGGTGCTGGTGATCTGCAGCGCGGGATCGAGCAATCCGTCGGCGTGCAGCGCGCACAGCGACGGCAGCAGCATGCGCTGCGACAGGTCGCCGGTGGCGCCGAACAGCAGCAGCGAGTCGGCCTTGGACGTCATCCGGTACCCAACCTTCCCCTGTTAGCGGTAACATAGACCGTGCTGCACTGCGATAACAGCCGACAGAAGTCAAAGGTCAAGGCGTTTTGCGGACCGTCACTTCCTTATCCTCGAACATCGCCGTGCCGAACACCGTCATGAAGCTCACGTCGGCCGCGTCGCGCCCGACGCCGATCTTCACCGTATCGGCGGGATCGGCCATGCCGGTCGCGTCGACCAGGTGCCACGCGCCGCCGCCGGGGATCGTCTGATCGGCCAGGAACACCTCGGCCACTGCGTGGAAATCGGGCGGGTCGACGCCCGGCGCATAGACGCTGCAATACCGCGCCGGGATCGCTGAGGCGCGCGCCAGGGCAATCAGCACATGGGCATAGTCGCGGCAGATCCCGCGCCGCTCGACGAAGCTGTCGAGCGCGGTGGTGTTGCTGTCGCTGCAGCCCGGCACGTAGGACAGGTGGCTGGCGATCCACTCGCGGATCGCCAGCACGCGCGCGCCGCCGGCGGTGCCCGCGAACTCGGCCTCGACGAACGGCTGGAACCGGTCGGCCGGGCAATAGCGCGAATCGAACAGATACTGCACCGCCTCGGCCGGCAGCTCGTGCGGTTCGAGCCGGGCCAGCGCGGCGACGTCGGGCAGCAGCCGCTGGATCGTCACGCTGGCGGTGTAGATCACCTCGCAGCGCCCCTCGACATGCAGCCACACCCGCTCGCCGATGCGGTCCTGCGCGGCGATCCGGGCGATGTGATCGGCGCCGGTGATCCGCGAGTTGCGCTCGAGGATCCGCTGCTCGGGGATCGCCGCGGCCTCGAACTGCAGCAGCACGTCGCTCAGCTTGTCGAGCGAGAAAGCGAAGCGGGCGGAGATTTCGATCGGCATACGTGCGGCCAACGCCACGGACGCGGCGATGTTTCAATCCCCGATGACGTGGACGACGATCTTGCGCCGGTGCGGCATGCGTCGGTGCTCGGCGAGGAACAGGCCTTGCCAGGTGCCGAGCATGATCCGCCCGCCCGCGACCGGCAGCGTCAGGCTGTTGCCGGTGATCACCGCCCGGATGTGCGCGGGCATGTCGTCGGGGCCTTCGTCCGCATGCTCGTAGTCGGTTCCCTCGGGCGCGGCTTGCGCCAGCCAGCGCAGCAGGTCGCGCGGTACCGCGGGCGAGGCGTTCTCGGTGATCAGCAGCCCGGCGCTGGTATGCTGGCAGAACAGCGTCAGCACCCCGGTGTCGATCCCGGTCTCGCGCAGCCACTCGGCGAGTGCGCCGGTGATCTCGTGGAGCCCGGTGCCGCCGGTGCGGAAGGTCAGGGTGTCGAGCGCTTGTCGCATGGCATCCTATATAGGAGCGCATGACGCTCCAGGGCGATTTCTTTGCGGATGCCGCGCCGGTCGTGCCCGGTCTGCTGCTGGTTGCCGACGCGGTGACGGCGGTCGAGGAGGCGCGCCTCGCCGCGCGGATCGACGGAGCGCCGCTCGAGCCGTTCGCGTTCGGCCAGTGGCGCGGCATGCGGCTGACCACGCATTACGGCTCGGCCTACGACTTCGCCCGCGGCCGGCTCGACGAAGCCCCGCCGCTGCCGGACTGGCTGCTCGCGCTGCGCGAGCGCCTCGCGCCGCTTGCCGGCATCAGTCCGCAGCAGCTCCAGGCCGCGCTGCTGATCCGCTACGACCCGGGCGCGGGGATCGGCTGGCACCGCGACCGCCCGCAATACGGCGAAGTCCTCGGCCTCTCGCTCGGCGCGCCGTGCGTGCTGCGCCTCAGGCGGCGCACGGCTGACGGCTTCGAGCGGCGCAAGGTCCCGCTGCCGCCGCGCTCGCTGTATCGCCTGGCGGGCGAGGTCCGGTGGGACTGGGAGCACTCGATCGCGCCGATGGAGCTGGTGCGACGGTCGATCACGTTCCGCACGCTGCGATAGCTGGATTCGGTTCGCGGCTTGCGGCACACCTCGCGCGACAAGACAGCCGGGGAGGGATGGGATGAAGGCATTGTGGGCAGCGCTGGCGCTGGCGTTGGCGGCTGCACCTGCCGCTGCCGAAATCCGCCAAGCCGACGTCACCGGCGGCACGGTCGAAGGCGAAGTCGCCGACGGCCTGTCGCAGTTCAAGGGCATCCCGTTCGCCGCGCCTCCGGTTGACGATCTGCGCTGGCAGGCGCCGCAGCCGGTGGTGCCGTGGCTCGGCACGCGCCAGGCGAACGCGTTCGGCCCGGCGTGCATGCAGGGCGAGACGCTCGCCCGCCAGATGGGCACCACCGCGCCGATCAGCGAGGACTGCCTCTACCTCGACATCTGGACGCCCGCCGCGGCCGCCGACGCGAAGCTGCCGGTGGTCGTGTGGATCTACGGCGGCGGGTTCAACGCCGGCGCGACCAGCGTGCCGCTTTACGACGGCGCCAATTTCGCGCGGCAGGGCGTGGTGTTCGTGTCGCTCGCGTACCGCCTCGGGCCGTTCGGTTTTCTCGCGACGCCTGAGCTCAGCGCAGAAAGCGGCATGGGCTCGGGCAACTGGGGCCTGCTCGATCTCGTCGCCGGGCTCGCGTGGGTGCGCGCGAACGTCGCGCAGTTCGGCGGCGACCCGGGCAACGTCACCATCCTCGGTCATTCGGCCGGCTCGATGGCGGTCAGCAACCTCGTCGCTTCGCCGCTGGCGCGCGGGCTGTTCGACAAGGCGATCGCCGAGAGCGGCGCGACGTTCGCGCCGCCGCAGGGCGCGGCGTGGGCCGGCGGCAACATCTCCACGCTCGCCTACGCCGAAACGAACGGCCAGGCCTGGCTCGAAAGCCTCGGCGCGCGCACGCTCGAGCAGGCGCGCGCGCTCCCCGCCCAGGCGCTCGACGAGGCGCAGCGCGCGCCGGGCGCCCCCGCCTTCCGGCCGGTGATGGACGGCGTCGTCGTGCCCGGCGACCAGTACGCGCTGTGGGGCGAGCACCGCTTCGCCGACGTTCCGCTGCTGGTCGGCGCGACCTCGGCCGAGTGGGGCGCGCAACCGACCACGGCGACAGACTTCGAGGAGCGCGTGCGGCGCGACTACGGCGAACGGGCGCCTGCGCTGCTCGCGGTCTATCCGCACGCCAGCGACGCCGAGGCGAGCACTTCGGCCACGCTGCTCGGCACCGACAGCTTCGTGTGGAACGCCTACACCTGGGCCAGGCTTCAGGCCGAAAAGGGGACTGTCCCGGTCTTTGCCTACCGCTTCCACCGGCCGACCGCGCAGAACCCGCTCGGCTCGCCGCACGGTTCGGAAGTGGCGCTGGTGTTCGGCAACGAGGACAAGCGCCCGAGCCGCCCCGGCTGGAGCGAGGCCGATCGCGCCTTGTCGCGCCAGTTGCAGGGCTACTGGGTCAACTTCGCGCGCACCGGCGATCCCAACGGTCCCGGCCTGCCCGCATGGCCCGCGTTCGCGGCGGGCCGGGCGACGGTGATGCAGCTCGGCGCCGAGACCGGCCCGATCGCCTTGCCCGGCAGCGACCGTCTGGCTGCGCTCGACGGCTACTTCGCCTGGCGCCGGGGCGGCAGTCGGTAACGCACGTAACCGCACGCGATTACCGTAATTAACTTATGCCCCGCGCCGGTGACGCGCATCGCTGTGCCGGGTCCGAACCGGGACTCGTCGCAGGAGAGATGTGCGATGCGTGTCAAAGGATTGGGCTTGCTGCCCGTATTGGCGCCCATGCTGACGCTGGTCGCCGCGTGCTCGTCGCAGGAGGAGCCGGCGCCGCCGGCGCTGACCTTCCACGAGGTGATGAAGGACAAGGTCGACAAGAACGCCGACGAATTGTGGGACGTGTCCAACGCGGCGATCGGCGATGCCGCGGGGCTCGATCCCGCGAAAATGACCGATGAGCGCTGGGCGCAGCTCGAGGCCAAGGCCGAGGCCGTGCAGCAAGCGGCGCTCGAGATCGCGGTCATGCACCCGCTCACGGTGGCCAGGCCGGGCGTGAAGATCTCCGACGAAGGCATCCCCGGCGGCCACACCGCGGCGATGGTGCAGGAGCGGTTCGACAAGGAGCCGCAGAAGCTGCGCGACCTCGCCAATGCGCTCGCCCGCCACACCGGCGACCTCGCCACGGCCGCCCGCATGCACGACGCGGCGCATGCCGGCCCGCTGATCGACCAGCTCGACGGCGTGTGCGAGAGCTGCCACCTCGAATTCTGGTATCCCGACCAGAAGGCGCTGGTCGAGGAGATCCTCGGCCAGCACGCCTGAGATGCCGCTGTAACGCCGGTGTAACCGGCCGATTACCGTAATTAACTGACGTACCTTGCCCTCGCTACCTACCCCGCTCCGCGAAGGGGCGTTCTAAGAAAAGGTAGTGCAATGAGGGCAATTGGACGGGGCGCGCTGCTTGCCGGCGCGGCCGGAGCGGCGATGCTGGGGGCAAGCCCGGCATGGGCGCAGAGCGGGCCGGCGAATACCGCCGCGCAGGCGTCGGAACAGGACGGCGGCGACATTCTCGTCCTCTCCGCGCGTCTCGAGGAATCGACGCCCGAGGAGCTCGAGAAATACGGCTCGCGGCTCGAGGTGGTCGACGGCGAGGAGATCGATCAGGCCGGGTTCGTCGACGCCGGCCAGGCGCTGCAGTTCCTCGCGCCGGGCGTGTTCCTGACGCCGAAGAGCGGTGCGTTCGACTACGTGCAGGTCTCGCTGCAGGGCTCGCGTACCAGCGAGGTCCTGTTCCTGACCGACGGCGTGCGCATCAACAACCGGCTCTATGGCTCGACCTCGCCGCTGGATTCGATCCCGTCGAACATGATCGAGCGGATCGAGGTGCTGAAGGGAGGGCAGGGCCTGTATTACGGCACCCAGGCAGTCGGCGGCATCGTCAACGTGATCACGCGCGGCTTCACCCGGGAGTTCGGGGGCGCGATCGAGGCGAGCGTCGACACCAACGAAGGCTACCACCTCAACGGCTACGCCCGCGGCAGCGCCGGAGACCACTATTTCGTGGGCTTCGCCTCGCATGACGAGACCGACGGGTTCCAGGCGTTCCGCGACGAGGACCTGCAGCCCAGCGCGCTCGACCGCAACCGCGGCTACAAGGTTACCACGCTTGGCGGCAAATATGCCTTCGAGCCGTCGGACGCGTTTCGCTTCAGCGCGAGCTACCAGCACAACGACGCAGTGGTCGACTTCATCAAGGCCGAGGACAACTACCGCAACCATAACGACCGCGACGAGGATATCGTCTCGGTCAAGCTCGACTGGTCGCCGAGCGAGGCATTCGATCTCTACGTGAAGGGCTATTACCACGACTGGGACACGGTTTATCTCGACCTGCGTCCGAGGGTGAACTCCGATGGCTCGATCGGCGAGACCTTCACGGTGTTCGACGGCGAGATGTGGGGCTTCGACGATCTCGGCGTGAACGTGCTCGGCGAGTACCGGATCAACGACAACGTCGCCCTGGTCGGCGGTTACGACTTCCAGACCTATCGCGGCTACGACGACGTGTTCTTCGTCGAGACGAAAAGGGAGCAAGTCCACGCGCCCTTCGCGCAAGTGAAGTTCGACAGCGGCAATTTCAGCCTTGCCGCCGGCCTGCGTCACAACATGCCGAGCGACGGGCAAAAGAAGACGGTGTGGAACGTCTCGGGCCGGTTCGGTGCCGATACCGGCATCTACGCGCGCGGCCAGGTGGGCACTGCGTTTCGCCTGCCTTCGGCGTCCGAGCTGTACCAGGATTCGGTCGCCAACGGCTGCTGCGAGCAGGGCAACCCCAATCTGGTGGCCGAGCAGAGCTTCAACGTCGAGGGCGGTCTGGGCTTCACCAACAATACCATCAACGCCGAGTTCATCGGCTTCTACCGCGAGGTGGACGACCTCATCACCATCGACTTCAGCCTGCCCGCCTGGCCGGAAGGGTTGTTCGTCAATTCGGACGGGCAGGTGAAAGTGTGGGGCGGCGAGGCGATCGTCACCGCACGTTTGAGCGACGTGTTCAGCGGGACGGTCGACTACACCCACACCGAGGCGGAGATGGTCGGCACGACGGTGCAGCTGGTCAACATCCCGCGCGACCAGGCCAAGGTCATCCTCAACGCCGACGCGCCGGGCGGCCGGTTCGGCGCCAACCTCGCGCTCAACTGGGTCGGCGACTTGTGGGCGAACGTCGCGGCGATCGGCCGGGTCAACTACGGCAACTATACGGTGGTCAATCTCGGCGCTTACGCGTTTGCCGACGAGGACCATCGCCATCGCCTGAGCTTGAGCCTGGAGAACGCGCTCGACGCCGACTACGACACCGCGGTGACCCGCGTCCGCACCGACGTGACCAACATCTCCTACGCTGCCGGTTTCCGGGGAACCCCGATCACGCTCCATGTTGGATACCGGCTTGGCTTCTGACGACAGCACCGGCGCGGGCCTCTCTCCCGCGTCGCGCGCCGCGCCCCGCGGTTCGGGCCCTGCACGGGCGGCGCGTTGGGCGCGGCGCACCCTTTTCCTCGTCCACCGCGGGCTCGGCGTTGTGCTCGCGCTGGTCATGGCGATCTGGGCGATCAGCGGCATCACGATGATGTACGTCGCGTTCCCGGACACGAGCCCGGAGGAGCGCCTGGGCGGGCTGCAGCCGCTCGACCTTTCGGGCTGCTGCGCGGCGTTCACCGTGCCCGAAGGACCGCTCGCGTCAGCCTCGGTCGAGATGCTGCTCGGCCGCCCGGTGCTGCGGATCATGACCGGGCAAGGGCCGGTGGCGCTCCCGCTCGACGGCCAAGCCTTGCCGGAGATGGGCGCGGGGCAGGCGGGGGCGATCGCCGCGACCCACGTGCGCGAGACCTTCGGCACCGCGCCGGCCGTGCGCGTGGCACCCACCGAGCCCGATCAGTGGACCGTCTATGGCCGCTTCCGCCAGCACGCCCCGCTCTACAAGGCCAGCTTCGCCGACCCGCGCGGAACCGAGCTCTACGTCTCGGGCCTCACCGGCGAGGTGGTGCAGGACACCTCCTCGCGCGAGCGGTTCTGGAACTGGCTCGGGGCGGTGCCGCACTGGCTCTACTTCACCGCGCTGCGCGCGAACCAGCCGCTGTGGTACAACCTCGTGGTCTACACTTCGCTGCTCGGGGTGTTTCTGACCGTGACCGGGATCTACGTCGGCGTGGTGATGTACGGCCGCGGCAAGAAGCGCTGGTCGCCGTTCCGCGGGATCGCGCTGTGGCATCACTGGACCGGGCTGGTGTTCGGCCTGCTGACGCTGACCTGGGTCGCCAGCGGGCTGTTCTCGATGAACCCGTGGGGCTGGTTCGAAAGCCAGGGCCCGACCGAGGAGATTCCCAACCTCGCCGGCCGGGAGATCGCGGGGGCCGACGCGATGGCGCTGGTCGGCGCGCTGGGCGCGCATCCGCAGCCGGGTGTGATCTCGGCGCAGGTCGATGTGCAGCAAGGCAGGCCATGGGCGATCCTCGTCCGCGCCGACGGCATGCGCACGCGCGCCTCGCTGCCCGATCTCGTGCCCGCGCCGCCGAGCGCGGCCGAGCTCGATGCCAAGGGCCGCATCGCCAAGCCGGCCACGCGCATCGCCAGCGCCCGGACGATCGCCGAGCCCGACGCCTACCACTACGGCCACAAGGGCGAGCCGGTGCTGCCCGCCTACCGCGTGATCTACGCCAATGCCGACGAGACGCGGCTCTACTTCGATCCGCGCACCGGCGAGCTCATCAACTTCGTCGATGCCGAAACGCGCGCGTTCCGCTGGTGGCACCTCGGCCTGCACCGGCTCGACTTCCCCGTGCTGCGCTCGCGCCCGCTGTGGGATATCGTCACCCTGCCGCTGTTGATCGGCGTCTCGCTGCTGTGCCTGCTCGGCGTGTGGATGGGCGTGCGGCGGGTGATGCGGCCGAGGGGGCCGATGCGGCGCGGGGCGTCGAGGCAGGGGCAGCCTGCTGACCGACGCCGCGCGGCCCGCCGTCAGTAGTTGACCCGCACCGTCACCGTGTCGCCGTAAGTGTCGGGCCGGTAGTTGGCGCTCGGCAACGTGGCATAGACGGTGCGGTTCTGCGCCGCGCCGTTGCCGGTGCCCGCCACGCCGTTGCCGACGCTGGTGGTGGTCGCGGTGTTGCCCCAGATCGTGCCCGAGGTGCCCGAGGTCGAGCGTAGCTGGTACGGCGGCTTGTCGGTGTTGCCGCCGGTCCCGCTCATGATCCCCGCGCCGGTGGTGCTGGCGTTCGAAGGCGCGAGGCCGATGTAGTAGGCGGTGCCGTTCGGGCAGGTCACCGTCAGCGTGCTCTGCCCCGCGAGGTTGGTGGCGGTGGGGATGACAGTGCCGAAGGCGAGGCTGGTGGCGGATACCGTGCAGGCGCTGCTCACGCTCGCCCGGACCTCGACCGCCGATTGCGCGCCGTTGAAGCCGCCGAGGAGCGACCCGTCGCTGGTGGTGCACGACCCCGATACGACTGCACCCAGCGTGGTGTTGTAGAAGAACGCGCTATAGGTGTCCGCCGGAACCGACTGACCGCTGGGTATCAGCCCGTAGAACGGTATGCTGCCGGTAACCGTGCCGTTCGCGATGATTGTTACTGGCTTGGTGATAACCGTCGTGCCGACCCACACGGGGCTCGACGGGGGACCGGTGTAGAGATTGAAGTTGAGCACGCCACCCTTGCTGCCGCCGCTCATCTTCGGCTGCTGCGTGGTGCCGGGATAGCTCGCGGGTCCCAGCTGGCTGCAGGCCGTGAAAGTGCCCGCGGACCCGGCGAAGCTGGTGCACGAGAAGTTGACCGAACCCGTGCCGTTCAGGCTGTTGCCGAAATTGATCGTCATGCTGGTGACCGAGCAGTTGACGTTGGCCTCGGCCTTGCCCGGCCAGACGAGGACCACCAGCGCCAGCAGCAGCGCGGCGAGCGGGGGGCACGCGCGAATCATGGCGTGGTCTCGCATCGCAGCGCCCCCAACCGGGCGATTCCACCCGGCTCGATCTGCGCGGGAAGGCGTACCGTGCATGCTTGTCCCTCCGATTCGATCGTGAGCGTCCCGCCCGGCGGCGGGTTCTCGATATACAGCTGGCCGTCGAAACCGACCACCAGCGGTTCGCTGCTGCCCTCGAGCCAGGCAGTGCTGCCGGTGGGAAGCGGCGCTCCCTCGGCGTCGGTCACCGTGAGTGTCGCCGCGGTCAGCACGCGCAACGGAAACTCGACGATCACCCCGGCGCGGCGGCCGGGCACCGCCCGCGCGGTCATGACGTCGACCACCACGTCCGCGGGCAAGTCTCCCGGATCGATCCCGACGAGGTTGCGCTCGTAGGCGTTGAGCCGGGTCACCAGCAGGCGGCCCTCGCTGTCGGTCCGGCCGACCACGTTGTTCTCGACTGTTACCGGCACGTCGGCAAACTCTCCGGTGGAAACGAGCGCGAAACCATCGTCGACGCGGCGACTGGAGTAGAGCCCGCCGCCGATCAGCACCAGCGCCCCGTTGTAGCCGGCGAAGGCCGCCTCCTGCCCGGCAAAGCGCGAGACGCCGACGCGCGCCTCGCCGTTGGGACCGAGCCAGCTGATCTCCGCCTGGCCCTGCTCGCGCTTGGTGTCGATCTCGCGGCTGAGGCTCGCGTGCCAGCCCAGCCCGCCCGAAAGCGGCGCGGTCCGCTGCGCGGTTGCGCTCACCGTGTCGAGGCCCTGCTGGTTCTGCCAGCCGACGTTGGCGTAGTGGCCGCGTCCGGGCGTGATGTTGAGCGAGATCATGAAGCGCCGGTCGTGGCGGTTTTCGAGGTTCTGATCGGCGCTGGCGAACAGCGACACGTGCTTGCTCAGCGGCCGCGACCAGGTCACGCCGGCCGTCCGGAACGAAGGGCCGACGGCGGGCACGTAGCGCAGATAGTTCACGCCGACCGCGCCGAGCCAGCGGTTGCTCACGCCGGCCTGAACCTGCTCGCGCGCGCGCTGCGGCGGCCCGTCCCACGGCGTCGCGATGTCGGCGAAGTCGTCGCTCGCGCGCTGGATGTCGGCCGCGACGTAGACCGCGCCGTTGCTCCAGTTGTAGCCGGCGCTCCACTGGGTGCCGGTGCCCGCGTTTCCGTGGCTGGCCGCCAGGGAGCCCGAGACCACGCCGAGCTCGCCGAGCAGCACCACCGCGCCGACGCCCGCCTGCGCCACGTGCGGGCTCGCCTCGGCATGGGCCTCGAGCGTGAACTCATCGGTGATCCCGCGCCGATAGCTGCCGTTGAAGACCGGCTCGTCGGAGTAGGAAAACGATTCGATGCCGTAGTCGAGCCGGACGGCGCCGACCTCGGCCGACCACTCGGACAGCCCCGCGCGCAGCAGATCCGGGGTGTCGTAGATCGCATAGACCTGCGTCGTGACGCGGCCGAGCGCGTCGGTCAGCACGACTTGCGCCTGGCCGGCCCCGTCGATCCGCGTCGGCCCGGTGCTCAGCTCGTACGGCCCCGCGGTCACGCCGCCTGTCCAGGTGCGGACTCCGTTGACGTAGAGCTCGAGCTGCGAGGGCAGCACCGCCGAGCCGAAGAACGCGGGGATCGGCACCGTGGGCATATAGGGCTGCAGCGAGAAGTCGGTGCCGAGCTGGATGCCGCCGATCCGCGTCGCGCGCGACCAGTTCGTGGCGCTGGTCACGGTGTCGCCGACGATCAGCCGCAGGCGCTTCTCGGGCCAGGCGCGCGACCAGGCACTGTCGAGCCGCAGCAGGCTGGAATGCGATTGGCCGCCACCTTCGTGCCATTCGACCAGCGCCGTCGTGTCGAACACGTCGGTTCCCGCGAACGCGCGGAGCTCGAGCAGGCCCGAGACGTTCGTCGAGCTCTCGTCGACTCCGCCGTAGATGTCGTAGTTGAGCACGGCCCCGGGCGCGCTGTCGGCGTAGGCGGGTTCGATTTCGACCTGGTTGAGCAGCCTCGGCGCCATGCCGAACAACTCTGGCGGGACCACCAGCTCGAGGATCTGGAGATCGGCGTCGTAGCGCAGCTCCGCTCCGGGGAGCTGCTCGAGCGCGATCAGAGGGTCGGCGGCGTCGCCGGGAAGGCGCAGGCCGGTGCCGCGCAGCACCGCGCGCGTGGTGCGGAAGCTCTCGCCGTCGCGGCGGACCTCGATCACGCCGTGATCCTCGCCGTTGAGCCACAGCATCAGCAGCAGCGTCTCGCCGGGCAGCGCGGCGAGCACGCCCTCGTCGTCGAGCGCGGGACCCAGGTCGGCTGGGTCTTCCTCGGGCGGAGCCGCCTCGGCGGCCTCGGCCTGGGGTTCGTCCGCCGGGGTGCGCGCTGCCGCGGCCCCGCCCACTGCCAGCAGCAGGGCCTCAGTCAGCAGCAGCAGAAGCAGGCGCGACCGGCTGCTCGATGCGGTTGCCATTGACCAGGGCCTCGATTGTACCGCCACGAACAAAGGTCTCCGCGCTCGGCGCAAGGGCAAAGCCCATTTGCGCTTCCGCCAGAACGTAGCCGAGCAGTCCGGGCGTCAATGGGGTTCGCTGCCCATTGGGGTCGATGAAAGTAAGGTCAGCCAGCTGCGCGTGCATCGTGCCGCCGTTGTCCACCACCAGGCGCGCCTCCGGCCCTCGCGTCTCGATCCGCCACGAAAGCTGCGGGGCCATCGCCTCGCAACGCTCGGGCGTCACGAACACCGGCACCGAATAGTGCATGACGTAGCGCAACCCGGCCGTTTCGGACTGCGGCGCAGGCAGCTCGTCGATCGCGAGGCGGAACGTGTCCTCGCAGCTCTTGGCGCCGGTCGAAACCAGCCTGACGAGCCGCCGGCTGCCCGGCGCCAGTTGCGCCATCGGCGGACTGGCAAGCAGGTCTTCGGTCGGCTCGAGCCGTTCGCCCTCGGCGTCCTGCACCCAGCGGTAAACGCGCACCTGCGCCTGCAGCGGCGCGTCGCCGGTGTTGATCAGCCACATCTCCTCCGACCGCTCGGCGATCGTCACGGAGGTTGGCTCGACCTGCAGTCCGGAGGCGTGAGCCGGTCCGACGGACACGCCCGTGAGGGCGACCGCAGCGGCAACACGCTTCCAGATCCGCAGACCGGTCACTGCACGTCAGTAGTTGACATTGACGGTGACAGTATCCGTGTAAGTGTCCGGCGTAAAGTTCGCGCTCGCCGCGGTCACGTAGACGGTGTGCGTCTCGTCCGCGCCCGTGCCGGTCCCGGCGACGCCGTTGCCGGCATCGCTGGCAGTGGCAGTGTTACCCCAGACGGTGCCCGAGGCGCCGGCCGTCGACCGCAGCTGGTAGGGCACCTTGTCGGCGTTGGCCCCGGTGCCGGCCATCTCGCCGGCGCCGTCGGTGTCGGCGTTCGAGGGCGCGAGGCCGATGTAGTACGGCGTGGTCTTCGAGCACTTGACCGTG
>DATDLP010000545.1:0-4299 GCA_036519255.1 Croceibacterium sp. | reverse complement strand
GCGCTGCTCGAGCGCTTCGGGCTGGCCGACCGCGCGAAGACGCCGGTCGGCAAGCTGTCGAAAGGCATGGCGCAGAAGGTCCAGCTTGCCACCGCGCTGGTCAACGAGCCGCGCCTGCTGCTGCTCGACGAGCCGTTCTCGGGCCTCGACCCGATCAACCAGGGCATGCTCGAGGACGCGATCACCGAGGCCGCCGCGCGCGGCGCGACGGTGGTGTTCTCGACCCACGTGATGCAGCACGCCGAGCGGCTGTGCGACCGGCTGCTGCTGCTCGCGCGCGGCCGCAAGGTGTTCGAAGGGACGCAGGACGAGGCGCGCGCAGCGCTCCCCGCCCGGCTGCTGCTGACCAGCCGCGCCGATCCCGCCGGGCTGCCCGGGGTGACCTCGGCCACGTCGCTCGGCACCGACCGCGAGGGCTGGACCCGCTACGAGCTCGAGCTGCGCCCCGAGGTCGACCCCGGCCGCCTGCTCGAGGCCTGCACCGCGCAGGGCTTCGCGCTGCGCGGGTTCGACGTCGCCCGCCCGAGCCTGCACGAGGTGTTCATCCGCCTCGTCGGCGGCGACCCGGCCCAAGAGCAAGCGGAGATCGTGCAATGAGGGACGTGCTGCTGGTCGCCACGCGCGAATTCCGCCAGATCGTCGCCACGCGCGGCTTCTGGGTCATGCTGCTGGTCGTGCCGCTGGCGATCGCCGTCTCGGGCTTTGCCAGCAAGATGATCGCGCCGACCCCGGGCGTGGCCTACACGCTGGTCGATCCCGCGGGCAAAGTCGCGCCGCAAATCGAAGCCCGGTTCGAGCGCGACCACCAGCGCCGCGTGCTGCGCGAGCTGTCGGTCTGGGTCGACCGCTGGAAGCTCGCCGCGGTCGATCCCGCAGCGCCGTGGGCGCAGCGCGGCAGCTGGGTGGCGGATACCGAGGTCGCGCGGTTCGTCGCGCAGGGCGGCGCCGATGCGGCGCTGGCCAAGCTGCAGCCGAAAATGCCGGCCGACGCGACGCCGTTCGAGGTCCCCGAGCCCCTCACCTACAAGGTCCCGCCGCCCACCGGCGTGCCGCTCGATCGCGGGCCCGAAGCGTTCGGCGAGGGCCTCGCCCCCGCGCTCAAGGAAGACGTCACTACCCCCGCGGGCGAGGTCCCGCTCGCGCTGGCGATCTACATTCCCGAGAATTTCGGCACCCCCGCGGGCGTCGCGCGGGTGTGGACCAACGGCCAGCCCAACGCCGGCCTGATCGGCACGGTGCACGAGGAGCTGACCGCGGCGTTGCGCCAGCAGATGCTCGAGGCAAACGGCCTCGCGCCCGCGGCGGCGATGCAAGTCCAGGCGCTCAACGCTCCGCTCCAGATCACCGACCCGCCCGCGGGCGAGGAGCGCAGCGTGATCGCCACCGGCTCGCTGATCCCGATCGCGCTGGTCTACCTGCTGCTGATCACCGCGCTGACCACCGGCTCGATGATGTTGCAGGGCCTCGTCGAGGAGCGCTCGAACAAGCTGCTCGAATCGGTGCTCGCCTGCGTCAGCCCGTCGGCGCTGCTGCAAGGCAAGCTGCTCGGCCTCGGCGGCGTGGGGCTCGGCATCATCACGGTGTGGGTCGGCTGCGCGGTCGGCGCGGCGATGTTCAGCACCGGCGACCTGGCCGACGCGCTGCGCGTGTCGGTCGAGGCGATCGACGAGCCGTGGATGTACGCCGCGATGCTGCTCTACTTCCTCTCGGGCTACCTGATCCTGTCGATGGTGTTCCTCGCGATCGGCAGCCTCAGCGATTCGATGCAGGATGCGCAGTCGTACCTGATGCCGGTGCTGATGCTGGTGATGCTGCCGGTGTTCATCATGATGCAGGCCTCGCTGACCGATTCCGACAGCGTGCTGACGCGAGTGCTGTCGTGGATCCCGCTCTACACCCCGTTCGCGATGCTCGCGCGGCTCGGCACCGGGGTCTCGCTCGCCGAGGTCGCCGGCACGAGCGCGCTGCTGGTCGTGTTCATCGCGCTCGAGCTCAGGTTCCTCGGGCGGCTGTTCGAGGCAAGCGTGCTCAACGCGGGCAAGCCGTCGTGGCGCGAGGTGCTGGCGAAGCTGTCGGCGCGGCCGGCGGCCGGCGCGTAATCCAGCGTTCAGCTTCGCAGAATAGATTTCGGCCACGGCCCCCAGCCACGGAGGATTCGATGCGCTTCACCCGCTCCACCGCTCTCGCCGGCGCCGCCGCGCTGCTCGTCGCGGGCACCGCTGCCGCTGCGGCCGAGAAGCTCCACAAGAGGGAAGTCGCGTTGGCCGAGGGCGGGACCGTACAGATCGAATACACCGGCGATGCCGCGCCCAAGGTCGGCGTCGAGCGGGCCTCGCCACAGGCCCGGATCGCCTACGATCCGTTCGCGGAGCTCGACCGCATCGCCTTCGAAATGCGCGCCCGCCAGCAGGCAATGCTGCAGCAGATGGCCGCGATGCAGCAGGCGGCGGCGCGGGCCGGCACCGCTGCGCCTGGTTCGGTGACCGCCGCCGGCGCGGTGCCCGCGGGCGCCCATGTCAGCTACTTCTCCTCTACCACCGACTCCAGCGGCTGCACCCGCACCGTGCAGTACAGCTCCGACGGCACCGGCGAGGCGCCCAAGGTCACCCACGCCAGCGCCGGCAGCTGCTATTCCGCTGCGGCGAGCGATGCTGCCCCAACTCCCGCCGCCGCGCCGGAGCCCGAGCCGCGCAAGCTCGACGATCAGGACGTATAGCCGACCGGGGAGGTCCCATCCCGGATCGAACGCGAGAGGGCGGTGCCGCGAGGTGCGGCCCTTTTCGCTCGATCGGGCGCCATGCCGCGAGCGGCTACGGCTCAGCGCTCTTGCGACAGGAACCGCTCGCGCTCTTCCTCCATCGCCGCCTGCCACCGCGCGCGCAGTACCGCGCGCCGCTCGGGCACGCGATCGTCGAGCATCGCCGCGGTGCCCATCCGATCGGTCCGAAAATAGCGGAACGCGCCGCGCAGCTCGCACCAGGCCGCGAGAATCCGGCCGCTGTCGCGATAGCCGAGCAGCACGGGCCAGACGACGCGGCGTGTTTCGGCGCCCCGTTCGTCGCGGTAGCCGATGGCGACCTTGCGGCCTTCGCGGATCGCGCGGCGCAGCAGCGCCGGATCGACCGCGTCCGGCGCGGCGACGACCGGCGCGACGCTTGTCGCGGGCTCGAGGATCTGCGCCTGCAGCGCGGCCGGCACGACCGCCTCGATCTTCGCGATCAGGTTGCGGGCCGCGCGCGCCAGGCCCGGCTCGCCGCGGGTGGCGACCCAGCTCGCGCCGAGCACCGCCGCATCGAGCTCGTCGCTCGTCAGCATGAGCGGCGGCAGGTCGAATCCCCGCTCGAGCACGTAGCCGACACCCGCCTCGCCGACGATCGGCACGCGCTGCGCGGCCAGCGCGGCGATGTCGCGGTAGACGGTGCGCTTCGACACCTCGAGCTCGCCGGCAATCGCCTCGGCCGAGATCGGTCCTCGCGTCCGGCGGAGCAGTTGCACGATCTCGAACAGGCGGTCGGCACGGCGAATGGCCCGTCTCCTCGGATCATGCTGACACAATGCTGTCAGCATGGGCCTGCGATCTATCGCGGCGAAGCGCAGCCCAAAGCAAGCGCGAGAACGAGAAGGTGATCGATGATCCTAGGATCGTGCTGCTGCGGCGCCATGGCATTCGAGCTGGCGGAGCCCCCGACGATGATGGGCACCTGTCACTGCAGCCGCTGCCGCAAGTCCGGGGCGGGAACGATGGTGTTCGTGCGCGGCGAGGCATTTCGCTGGCTCCGCGGCGAGGAACTCCTTGCACGCCACGCCGCGGCGCCGCCGTACAAGTACGACCGCTGCTTCTGCTCGCGCTGCGGCACCGCGCTGGGTGAGCCCGGTGCCGGGGCCTCGTTCCCGCTCAATGCGCAGTGCCTCGACGACGACCCGCAGGTCCGCGTGGCCTTTCACGAGTTCGTCGCCGACAAGCCGGCCTGGTACGCGATCTGCGACGATGCGCCCCGGTTCGAAGGACATCCCCCGGCTCCGGGATGAGGCGCAAGCCTACGCCACCCGCCACCGCACCGGCCGGATCGTCGCGCACGCCGGGCTGCCGTCGGGCAGCGTGCCGTGGATCGTGCCTTCGAGCACCCCGCCGGCAATCGCCGCGTCGAGCAGCGCCGGGTCCACATCGTGGATGTCTATCTTCATCCGCCGCGTCCACGGCGAACCCCGCTCACCCGCAGCCGTGCCGATGCGGACGTAGACGAATCGCCGCACCGGCCCCTCGCGCCGCACCTGCGGGCCGAAGAACTTGGCACCGTC
>DATDLP010000544.1:0-2513 GCA_036519255.1 Croceibacterium sp. | reverse complement strand
ACGGTCAGGAACACGATCAGGAACGCGCCGATTCGGGCGAAGATCGCCAGCCGGGTGCGTCTCCGCGCGATCCTCGCGTCGCCCGGCCCGGCGTCTGCCTCCACTGCATTGGCCCTGACGAAGGCGTTGAGCCCGGCGAGCGCGATCCAGCCGATCAGCGCCGGCATCACGAACCCGGCGAGCTTCTGCCACGCCGCGGCCAGCAGCAGCGATTCGCGCGCCGCCACCGCGAGCCCGAGCGCGACCGTCGCCCAGCGCGTCGGCCCGCGCAGCGCGCGCACCACCACGTCGTCGACCTTGCTCTCGCTCGCCCTCGCGAGCCGGGCGAGCAGCCCGTAGAGCAGCCGGTGCGCGACCAGCGCGATGGCCACGCCGATCGCCGCGAGCAGCAGCGCGGTGCCGAGCTCGCGCCCGAGCTCGGGCAGCCGCGGGTCGAGCCAGTTCATCGCGCCCGCCCGCTCAATGCGCCGCGTCCCAGCTCGCCCCGTGGCCGATCTCGATTCCGAGCGGCACGTCGAGCGTCACGCTCGGCAGCGCCGCCTCGGCCATCACCCGCTCGATTACCGGGCTCGCCGCGTTCACGTCGCCCTCGGGCAGCTCGAACACCAGCTCGTCGTGCACCTGCAGCAGCATCTTCACGTGGCCCAGGCCCGCATCGGCCAGCGCCGCGGGCATCCGCGCCATCGCGCGCTTGATGATGTCGGCGCTGGTGCCCTGGATCGGCGCGTTGATCGCCGCGCGCTCGGCGCCCTGGCGCTCGTGCGGGATCTTGGCGTTGATCCGCGGGAACCAGGTCTTGCGGCCGAACAGCGTCTCCGAATAGCCCTTCTCGCGCACGCTCTCGAGCGTGTGGACGATGTAGCGTTGGATGCCCGGGAAGCGCTCGAAATACTTGTCGATGATCGCCTGCGCCTCGTCGGCCTCGATCCCGAGCCGCCCGCCGAGCCCCCAGCGGCTGATGCCGTAGAGGATCGCGAAATTGACCGTCTTGGCGCGTCCGCGCGTGTCGCGGTCGACCGTGCCGAACATCTCCATCGCGGTGCGCGCGTGGATGTCCTCGCCGGCGACGAACGCCTCCTTGAGCGGCGGCACGTCGGCCATGTGCGCTGCGAGCCGCAATTCGATCTGCGAGTAGTCGGCCGAGAGCAGCGTCATGCCGGGCTCGGGCACGAACGCCTCGCGGATGCGGCGGCCGATCGCCGTGCGGATCGGGATGTTCTGCAGGTTGGGGTCGGTCGAGCTGAGCCGCCCGGTCTGCGCCCCGACCAGCGAGTAGCAGGTGTGCACGCGGTTGGTGGCCGGGTTGATCGCCGCCTGCAGCGCCTCGGTGTAGGTGCTCCTGAGCTTCGACAGCTGGCGCCATTCGAGCACCAGCCGCGCGACCGGCGCGCCCTGGTTGGCGAGGCCTTCGAGCACCGACTGGTCGGTCGAGTACTGCCCGCTCTTGCCCTTCTTGCCGCCCTTGTAGCCCATCTTGTCGAACAGGACCTGGCCGAGCTGCGCCGGGCTGCCGATGGTGAACTCGACCCCGCAGCAGTCCCAGATCTCGCGCTCGATCCGCGCGGTTTCCTTGGAGAACTCCTCCGACAGTCCGGCGAGCGCCTGACGGTCGACCTTGATCCCGTGGCGCTCCATCTGCGCCACCACCGGGATCAGCGGTCGGTCGACCCGCTCGTACACCCGCGTGCCGCCCTCTTCGGCCAGCCGCGGCTTGAGCGTCTTCCACAGCCGCCAGGTCACGTCGGCGTCCTCGGCCGCGTATTCGGTCGCGCGGTCGAGCGGCACCTCGCCGAACGGGATCTGCTTCTTGCCACTGCCGCAGATGTCCTTGTAGGTCAGCGTGGTGTGGCCGAGGTGGCGCTCGCTGAGCTCGTCCATCCCGTGCCCGCCGCCGATCCCGTCCTCGGCGCGGCCCGCGGCGAGGTCGAAGCTGATGACCATCGTATCGTCGACCGGCGCGACATGAATGCCGTGCCGGGCAAAGATGTTCAGATCGTATTTCGCGTTTTGCCCAATCTTTAGAACGGCATCGCTCTCGAGCAGCGGCTTGAGCGCCGAGAGCGCGGCGGCCTTGTCCACCTGCACCGGCTTCTCGGCGAACATGTCGCTGCCGCCGTGGCCGAGCGGGACGTAGCACGCGTCGTTCGGCCCGAGCGCCATGCTGATTCCGGTCAGGTCGGCCCGCATCGCGTCGAGATCGCTGGTTTCGGTGTCGATCGCCACCGCGCGCGCCGCGAAGGCGCGCTCGATCCAGTGGGTGAGCCGTTCGAGCGACTGCACGGTCTCGTAAGTCGAGCGGTCGACCACGGGCCATTCGGGCAGCGGCTGGCGATTGCCGGTCGC
This sequence comes from Croceibacterium sp., assembly GCA_036519255.1. Classification (GTDB taxonomy): domain Bacteria; phylum Pseudomonadota; class Alphaproteobacteria; order Sphingomonadales; family Sphingomonadaceae; genus Croceibacterium_A. The sequence goes on along the minus strand of DATDLP010000544.1, from coordinate 170 downwards.
GCTCGCCGCGGCGCCCGCGGTGTCCTGCTTCGCCGGGCTGAGCTGGACCGGCCGGTCCGGACTGCCCTTGCCGTCGCCGAGCCGTTTGAGCAGGCTCGTGAAGCCGTGCGCGGTGAGGAACTCGGCGAGCGGCTCAGGCGGCGTAGGCTTGAGCGCAAAGTCGTCGAGCG
>DATDLP010000543.1:0-5494 GCA_036519255.1 Croceibacterium sp. | reverse complement strand
GCGGCGCGGCCAAGCGGCTGCTGCTGCTCAAGGCGCTCGGCGCGCTGCTGCTGATCGTGCTGGCGTACGAGGGCTTCCCGCTGGTCGCCTACTGGCTCGGCGGCTGAGGCGCGGCGCTCAGCCCGCCAGCAGCGCCGTCTCGCCCAGCCACTGGACGATCAGCACCACCAGCCCGCCGACCGCGATCGCGCTCTGCCAGCGGCGCCGGGTAAAGATCAGCGCCGCTGCGCAGCCGATATAGAGGAACTGCCACAGCGGCACGCCGTTCGTGCCGGTCAGCGCGTCGATCGTCGAGAAGCCGACATTGGCGGCGACGATCGCGCCGCCGATCTGGCCCTTGTGGCGGTCGAACCAGACGTCGAGGTCGGGCCAGTTGGCGGGCTCGTCGGGCCACACCAGCGAGGCGGCGACAAAGTACAGCGCGGTGACGACCGTGCCGCCGATCAGGCTCAGCAGGTTGATCGGAATCACCTCGCGCGCATCCCACGCGAGCAGCCAGCTGGTGATCAGGTCGACCAGCACGATCGCGCCGATCGCCGGCGTCAGCCAGCCGATGCGGATCGGCGCGCTCTCGCCGGGCGCCTTGCTGCGCGCCTTGAGCACACGCACGAACCCCGCGAGCACCTCGGCCATCGCCAGTCCGAGCACCAGCCCGAACAGCGTGAACGCAAACTCGAATGCGCTCATGCGGCGCCCCCTCCTGTTGTCCCCGCGCGCTAGGTGCCAACAATCGGCGGCGGGCGCAAACGGGGTCTGCGCTGTCAGGGCAACCCGCTGGCGGCGATCCGCTGCGCTCGGGATACCGCCAGTGCACAAATCCCCGTCCAGCCTGGTAACTCGCCGCTTACCATTCGCTGCCATTCCCCTGGCATGGCTGGCACGCAGGCACCCAAGGGCTTCGGCATTCTGTTCGTCCTCGTCGGCATCCCCCTCATCCTGTGGAACGCTGCCGGCACGAGCGACGAGCTCGACGCGCTCAATGCGTCGGCCAACACCGGCGGCCGGCGCATCGAGCAGTGCGTCGCCAACACCGCCGAGCTCGTGTCAGACCCGTCGCTGCGCCGCCACGTGTGCGAGTGCGTGGTCGCCAAGGCGACAGCGCGCGGTGCGCTGGAAGACTATGGCAGCTACGATCGCGCGGCGCTTGATCCGATCATCGGCGAATGCGTGCGCGGCGACTGGGACTGATCGCCTCCTGCGGAATCCCGTAAAGCGGCACGCGCTCCGTTGCATCGCTGCCCGACATCTTCGCGTCTTTGCGTCTTCGCGTGAGATTCCTTATCCCGACCCCTGAATGAACCACTACCGCCCCGAATTCGCAGCCGCACTGCGCCTGCTCGCGCAAGTGAGCGAGGCGATGGTCGCGCGGGGACTGCGGCGGCCGATCCTCGTCGGCGGCGCGGCGGCGGAGTTCTACACCACCAGCGCGCTCACCACCGGGGACTTCGATCTCTGCACCTTCCGCCAGCCGGAGCTGGAGGAGGAGATGCAGAAGCTCGGTTTCGTGCGCCCGTCGGGCGCCGGGCAGATGCTCAAGGGGTGGATTCACCCGGGGCTGGCGCTGGGCTTCGAAGTGGTGGCCGAGACGCCGATGGACGGCGCGTTCGATCCCGAGACGCTGGTGCTGGTCGAGAACACCGGCGCCGGCGCGGTAGTGGTGATCTCGGTCGAGGACCTGATCGCGGATCGCATGGGCCAGTTCGCCTCGGGCAGCGCGCCCGACCGGCTCGACCAGGCCCGCACGCTCTTTCGCCTTCAACCCGCGCTAGATCGCGCCTATCTTGCGCAGCGCATCCGCGAAGAAACGGCCGGCGACTATGGCATCGAACACCTCAAATAGCAGCCCTGACGGCTGGACCGGCCGCCGGCTCGACATGGCCGAATTCGGCCGCCGCATCGCCGCGCGCAAGGCCGAGCTTGGCCTGCCCGATCCGCCGCGCAACGCCGGCACGAACCGCACTCCGAGCAAGCGCGCTTTGCTCAAGGCGATCGAGGACGCCGGCGGCAAGTGGTAGCCTATCCCCCGGCCGCCCCCTCACACAACGGCACCGCGATCTGCGCCATCAGGCTCCCGTCCGGATAAGCCGCGAACGCCCCGGGCTCGTTGCTCCCGGTCATCTCCCCGTTCCGCTTGCTGGCCGAAGCCGAGAGGCGGCGGAAGCGGGCCGCCGCACAGTCGAGCTCGATCACCTCGATGGTCGAGGCATTGTCGCCGGTGGCGAACGCGGTCTTGAGCGCGAAAGTCAGCACGCTCCCCTCGCGGTAACGCGCCTGCGAGATGCTCAGCACCGCGCCGTCCTGCAATTCGCCGAGCTCGGCCCACGGCCCGCGCTGGAACGCGCTCGCATCGGGCGCGAGTGCCTGCGCCCAGCCCGCCTGCGCGGGCAGCGCGCCGGCGAGGCACAGGGCGAGGGCAGACTTGAGCTTGAACACGGCACGACCTCCCGGAGCGCGAGCGCTAGCCGAGGATGCGGCCGGGGACAAACGCGCTGTCGGGGGAATACCCCGGGCGGCGAAGCCGCTCTCTGGACAGGGTTCGCACAAAGCCACGAAGACGATGCGCCGGCCGGACCGGAGCGCGACCTCTTCGTGGCTTCGTGTCTTCGTGCGAACATTCCACAAAGCGGCTTCGCCGCAACGCTCGCCCCAGCCGCAGCCATAACGACTACAAATGTAGTTGATCCTGCCCGCGATCCCGCTAGACCGCCCTGACGAGACGCGGGGAAGGGCAGGGCACCCCTCACGCCGCACCGCCATTGCATCCACCGCGAATAGGTGTATGAGTCGACTAATGCACCGTCTGGGACAAGGACCTCAGGCCATGCCGCCGGCCGACCAGCCTCCCTAGCGCACACAGCCGCCTGACCGGGCGCTAACCGTCCCGAACCACTCCGCCAGTCCCGCCCCCAGGCCGCCCCAGCGCGTCCCGGGCGCACCCCTGCGCCGTGCCGGCCCAGTGCCCGCCCGGCCGAACCGAAAGGCCGAAACCATGACCTGTGACATGTCCCCCCGGCTCGCGCGCCGCGTTGCCCTGCTTCTCCCGCTGCTCGCCGGCACGCTCGCCGCCGCGCCCGCGCTCGCGCAGGAGCCCGCCCCGGCCCGCGTCGCGAACAACCAGTACGTCGTCGTCAACCAGACCGACGCACCGCTCACGTGCCGCTACCGCGTCGGCAGCGCGGCCACCGGCGGCGGCGGGTCGTGGCAGGCTGCCAGCCCGATCGCCGCGGGCGCCGCGTTCACCCGCACCGCGCGCGATCCCGGCGAAAGCTTCAGCTTCGACTGCAACGCCGGCGATCCGCGCGGCAAGGCGGTCACCGTCGAGCCCGGCCGGCGCTACGGCGCGACGCGCAACAGCGACGGCAAGGTCGTCGTCACCCGCGTCCGCAGCTGAGCGCCGCAGGCCGGACCGGGGCGCGCGCGCAGGGTCGCCGCCCGCGCCCGAGTGTCGAGACGGGGCGCACCCGCGATAGCTCCAATCCGGACCCGGTTGCGCTTGCCGCGCCCCCCGCGGCGGGCGAATGCTCGCGCTCCTCGCCCGATCGCGGATTGGAGAGGGGCCCCCCACGATGCTGCCGCTTGACCATTCCATTATTCGTAGCTACATAAATTAATGGCGATCGTTTTCGATCCCGCCAAGCGCGCGCAGACGCTCGCCGGGCGCGGGCTCGATTTCGCCGATGCGGATGAAGTCATCGACGGGGCCGTGTGGGAGTTTGTCGACGATCGGATCGACTACGGCGAAGTGCGGGTTACGACGATCGGCTTCCTGCGCCAGCGAATGGTCGTGGTGGTATGGACGCGGCGGGGCGAGGACCGGCACGTCATTTCGATGCGAAAGGCCAATCATCGTGAGCAACGCCGATACGCAAAATACTTGGACTGATCCGGACGACGCGCCCGAGCTCGACGATGAATGGTTCGAGAAGGCCGACTTCATGATTGGCCGCAAGGTCATCCGCCGCGGCCGCCCGCCCGGCTCGGCCAAGCGGCTCGTCTCGCTGCGCCTCGACCAGGCCGTGCTCGACGCGTTCCGCGCCGGCGGCCCCGGCTGGCAGTCGCGCATCAACCAGGCGCTGCGCAAGGCGGCGGGGCTGTAGTGGGCATGGCGTGGAGCCCGGAAATGGGCGCTCGCCTGCTCGCCTGCATCAGTCGCGCGACGCACGCCAGAACCGCTGCCCCTGGTTCACGAGCCCCTTCCCCCTTGATGGGGGAAGGGTAGCGCAGCTTACCGCCGTGAGGCGGTTAGCGGAGCTTGGATGGGGGTGAGCGCGCAGGCCGCAACGCCGACGCTGGCGGCAGCATCACCCCCAATCCAACTGCGGCTAGGCAGCAGGCTGCCAAGCCTTCGTATCCTTCCCCCATCAAGGGGGTAGGGCAGTTATCCGCCTGACCTGAATGGCGATACGCCCTGGGACGGGAACCCTGAAACCTCGCGTTCCTGCTCCTCGCCCGACCCCACCCCGCTGCCTTGCCGCGGGCAATCGGCAAGCGGCTGAGCCGCAAACGCCACACCTTTCGCGTCTTGGCGTTGTCGCGCGAAAAAACAATTTTCCTACACCCCAATGTTCGCTATATGTTCCATGATTCTCTCCTTCCGACTCGGAGTAGAATCATGACCCAGCCCGATCCAGCCGCCGACCCTCGCGATCCTGTCTCGTCCGCCGACCCGCCTGCGCGTTCAGTGTGGGACTTCAAGCCGCAAAGCCCCGCCGCTGCGCACGCTATGATCTGCCGTGCGCGAGCCGCGGGGCGGGTGCTCGCACCCGAGATCTATGCCTTGGCCGGCGTCCCGATGGACCCGGCCCCCGAGCCCCAGCCCGAGCCCCCGTCGTCGGAGCTCGAGGAGCAACCCGCGCCCGCCGCCGCTCCCGCGCCCACGGCTGGCCGCGGCTTGATCCCGCTCTCGCGCGATCTCGCCATTCCCGGCGAGCATCCCGCCGCCCCTGCGCTCGCTGCCACTCCGCTCGCCACCATTGCCGGCAGCGCGGTGTTCACCCGCGAGCGCCGCGTGCGTTTTCTCGATCATCTCGCGATCAACGGCAGCGCCCGCGCCGCCGCGCGCCACGCCAGGGTCAGCCACGAGACCGTCTATCGCGCCCGGCGGCAGGACCCCGCCTTCGCCGCGCTGTGGGACGCGGCGCTGGTCCACGCGCGCGAGCAGAGCGCCAGCGCGCTCGCCACCCGCGCGCTCGACGGGGTCGAGGTCGACGTGTGGTATCACGGCGAGGTCGTCGGCACGCGCACCGTGCACGATCCGCGGCTGCTGCTCGCGCACGTGGCCCGGCTCGACCGGCAGGTCGAGGGCAACGCGGCGGCGCTGGCGCGCGCCGATCGGTTCGACGAGCTGCTCGCCGGCTATGCCGGCCAGACCGCGCCCGCGGGTTTCGCCGAGGCGGCCGGGCAGGCGCTCGACTGGCGCGAGCGCGGCGAAGGGCCCGTGCTGCCGCCGACCCGCGAGGACTACGTCGCCGGGCGGCGCAGCCAGGCCGCGGGC
>DATDLP010000542.1:0-3151 GCA_036519255.1 Croceibacterium sp. | reverse complement strand
GGCAAGCTGGCGGTGCAGCTCAACGTCGGCGCGCTGGTCACGCCGCTGACGCTGGCGCAGTACGAGAGCCCCAACCGCGCGGCCAACCCGCTGCCGCCCAAGCTGTTCTCGCACAACGACCAGCAGAGCTTCTGGCAGGCGCTGGGGAGCGAGGGTTCGACGGTCGGCTGGGGCGGGCGGCTCGGCGATCTCGCGCTGTCGAGCAACCAGCAGGCGCTGCTGACCTGCATCTCGGCCTCGGGCAACGCGGTGTTCGTCTCGGGCCGCGACGCGCTGCAGTACCAGATCAGCCCCGAGGGGGCGATCCCGTTCCGGCCGGTCAAGCACATGCCGTGGGCGACGCCGGAGGTGAGCGCGGCGCTGGCGCAGCTGGTGACGCGGCCGAGCGCACATCTGTTCGAGAACGAGCTGGCGCTGCTGGCGAAGCGCTCGATGGCGATGGAAGGCGTGGTCAACGGCGCGCTCGACAAGGTCGCGGTTCCCGCCCCGTTCGTTCCGGTGCCCGAAGCGAACTCGCTCGCCGGCCAGCTCGCGATCGTCGCGCGGCTGATCGGCGCGCGGCGCGAGCTCGGATCGAAGCGGCAGATCTTCTTCGTCTCGCTCGACGAGTTCGACCACCACAACGACCTGCCGGCCAAGCATGCCGAGCTGATGGCGCAAGTCGACGAGGCGATCGCGGCATTCTACGCCGCGACGGTCGAGCTCGGCGTGGCGCGGCAGGTGACCACGTTCACCGCCTCGGACTTCGGGCGCACCCTGGTGAGCAATTCGGACGGGTCCGACCACGGCTGGGGCAGCCATCACTTCGTGGTCGGCGGCGCGGTCAGGGGCGGGCGCTATTACGGCACCGCGCCGCACATGTCGGTCGAGACCGAGGATCAGGTGGGCCAGGGCCGGCTGCTGCCGAGCACCGGGATCGACCAGTACGCGGCGACGCTGGCGAGCTGGTTCGGGGTGCCCGACAGCGAGATGGCGACGGTGCTGCCCAACATCGGCAATTTCGCGACGCGGAATCTCGGGTTCGTCTAGCGACGGTCGGGCGTTACCCGCGTCCGGCGCCGAGCGCCTCGCGCGCCCTGTTGGCGATTCCGCGCGCGTTGGCCGGGGCGGGTGTCAGCACCGGAAGCGCCACATGAATGGCAGCTCCCCCGCCATTGCAGTCGCCGCAGTTGCGGCAGCGGGTCGCGCGAACGCGCACCGATATGTTGCGAACGCCGAGCCCCAGGCGCAGCCGCTCGCCGAGCTGCTCGCCTTCCTCGCGGTTCATGCCCTTGCCATTGTCGCACACCACGAGATGCACGGCATTGCCGATCCAGCGCAGATCGACCGTGGCGCGCGTGGCGCCTGCATGCCGGTGCACGTTGCCGAGGCTTTCCTGCGTGATCCGCAGGAGCGCGTGCTGCAGCTCGCCAGACAGCTCATCCGCCCGTCCGGTTGCCCGCAGAACGGTGCGAATGCCGGTGCGGCGCTCGAAGCCGGGAACGTAGCGACCAAGGAGCGCGCTGATCCCCTCCTCATCGACCTGCGACGCATGCAGCAGATAGGTGAACGTGCGAATTTCCGTGGTGGCTTCGCGCAGCGAGCGGTAAATGTCCTCGATGACCTCCTTGGTGTCGTCGCTGGCTTGCTTGCGCAGGCTGAGCAAGCCGAATTTCGCAGCAACCAGGTGCTGCGCGGTCGAATCGTGCAACTCCTCGGCAATGCGCCGTCGCTCGTCGTCCTGCAGCGAGGCGAGGCGCTCCTCGAGCCGTTCGACGGCCAGCCGCGATTCGATCCGCTCGCTGATGTCGCGGAACACCCCGCTGACGCTGAGAAGCCTCCCCGCTTCGTCGCACACGCTCCGCGTCTGCAACACGAACCATCGGGTCTTGCCGCCCGAGCAGAGGCGGAACTCGAGCACCGGCATGCGCTTACCACCGGCAAGGGTCTTGGAGAGCGCCTCGCCGACCACCGCCTTGTCGTCCGGATGAACCGCGTCGAGGAAGTCGAACGGGGTGTTCGTGTCCTCGTCGGGCAGTCCGAACATCGTGCGGCAGTTGGCGGTCAGAAACAGCCGCGGCGCAACCGCGTCCCACAGCCACAGCCCGGTATCGGTCTGCGACGCGGCGACCTGGATTCCGGTGTCGAACTGCCGCAGCAGCGTCGCCGTACGCCTCCGCTCGTCCATCAGCGCGGCAAACAGCAGCAGCGGCGCGGAGATCGCGGCAAGGAAGGCATGGAGCGAGGCAACCTCCTCGACCAGCGACGGAGCGGCGAACGGGCCCATCTGGCGCAGCGCCTGAACCGCGATCCCGGCCGCCATCGCCAGCAGCGCGAGGCTGGTGCCGCCGACCCCGAAGCGCGCGGTCGCCCACAGCAGCAGCGGGAGCGGCATGAAATAGACCGCGGGCCACTCGGCGGCGTCGACGACTCCGCCGAAGGCCAGCAAGCTCACCACCAGCAGCAGAGGGGCGACCAGCGCGATCTCGCTTTGCAGCGCCCGGCTCGCCCGCGGCCAGCCGCTGAAACCCCCGCGCGTGGCGAGGAACAGCAGCGGCGGGATCGTGATCGTCGGGAAGAATCCCGCAATCATCCACTGCTCCCACGAATGCCACAGACCCTCGGTCCAGCCCGCCGCGGCGTGCACGCCGAGGATCGCGCCGTCGACCACCGCCGGGACCGCGATCCCGGCCAGCAGGATGAACTTGAGCACCGCCGCCACACCCTCGAACGGCGACTCCTCGGAATTGACCTTGCGCACCGCGAAGGCCGTTCCGAGCGCGACTGCGAGATGGCCGAGAACCTGGGTGGCGACAAGGCCGGGCGGCGCACCTTGCAGGACCGCGGCGGCCAGCAGGATATGGGTCGGGATCACCGCCGCCACGCACCACCAGCGGCGCGTCGGCAGAAGCAGCAGGACGGCGATCAGGAACGGCCGCACCGGCGAGATGATCGCAAAGCCGTCGGCCGAGACGCTGAACGCCGCGCAGACGAAGGCGCAGGCGACATAGCCCACGGCAACGCCGAGCGCGTTCAGTCCATCCCGTGCAAGCGGCCGCATCGCCAGACCAATCCCTCCCAGACGCCGCTTTCGGCGATCAGGTTGACGCATTAGTGCATATCAGGCGTTAACCTTTTACAACAGTCGCATAGAGCCTCGCACGGATTGTCT
>DATDLP010000541.1:0-11157 GCA_036519255.1 Croceibacterium sp. | reverse complement strand
GCGAGGCCCGCCGCCTGCGGCGCGAGGCCGACCGGCTCGACGCGCTGTCCGACCGCTACGCCCGCGACGGCCTGTCCGCCACCGAACGCAGCGAACTGCAGCTGCACGCCCAGACGCTGAGCACCCGGACGAACACACCGTCGCCGCGGCGCTGAGGGGCTGACCTGCGCGCAGATTCCATCGCCTGACGTTCTCAACCCAAAATCCGTAGGGCTGGAGAGCATGGCCACATGGCCCGGATTCCCTCGAAGGCATGACAGGCAGCACTCCACACGCAGCGAAACTCATCCGGATCCGCAAGCGCCGTATCGCGCGCGCGCTCATCGCACTGCTTCTGGCCACGCTCGCCGCCAAGGCCTGGCACGACACCATGGCCGACCCCGTGGTCCACCGCGCCACGATCGTGTTGCCCGCCTACCCCGCTGGCGCCCCGCCGACCACGATCGCGCTGATCTCCGACATCCACGTCGCCGGCCCCGACATGCCGCCCGCCCGGCTCGAACGCATCGTCGCACAGATCAACGCGCTCGAGCCCGACCTGGTGCTGATCGCCGGCGACCTCGTCAGCGACAAGCAGCCCGCGACCCGCCACTACTCGACCGCCGAGGCTATTGCCCCGCTCGGCGCGCTAACGCCGCGCCTGGCAACGGTCGTCGCCCCCGGCAACCACGACCACTGGCGCGACATCGCCGCGATCCGCCGCGAGCTCGCCCGCCGCGGCGCGGTCGTGCTGGCCAACGAGGCGCGCCGGTTCGGCCCGCTGGTGATCGGCGGTCTCGACGACGACTACACCGGCCATGCACGCGTCCCGGCCACGCTCGCCGCGATGGACGCGCTCGGCCCGGCGCAAGTCCTGCTGAGCCACAGCCCCGACCCGTTCCCCGAGCTGCCGCGCCCGGTCGGCCTCATGCTCGCCGGCCACACCCACTGCGGCCAGATCGCCTGGCCGTGGGGCGGCAGCCCGGCGACGATGTCGCGCTATGGGCAGCGGTACGCGTGCGGCCTGGTGCGCGAGAACGGACAGGTGCTGGTGGTCGGCGCCGGCCTCGGCACCAGCGTGCTGCCGTTCCGCTTCGGCACCCGGCCCGAGGTGTGGGTGATTCAAGTGGGCGCGCGATAGGCGTGGCTGGGTGGGCCGGTTTAAGAAACGGCCCAGCTGGGCGCGGATGCTGTATTCACCCCTTGCTCGGTTTAGCGATCGTGCAGCCAGAGGGGGCGTGGTCGGCGGCATCGGGCCTGATATCGGCCAACGCCGAGATCATCTCGGCCGCGACCGTGTTGCCGCGAAAGGCGCGGGCCCACTGCATCGCGAGGTCGTCCGGCGACAGTTCCGGGACCATCTCGCATGCGCGGCCCAGGCAGTTCGCCGCGCCGGCTGCATCTCCATCGCGCGCTCGCAGGAGGGCCTTGGCGAAGCTGGGCCAGTAAAAGTCCGGCTTGACGGCGATCGCCTGATCGAGGGTCTGTCTCGCGTCCTCCCACTGCCGGGCTCGGATCAGGGCGTTTGCCTTCCACGCGAGGGTGGAGTGGACGATGTGCGCCTCAGGGGCCGCAGCGATCGCCTTGTCGGCGTAGGCCACCGAGGCGTCGTGGCGGTCGAGCAGCGCGCAGCCCATGCCCATGGCGCGGAAGGCCTGCACCGGCGGCATTACGGTGTTAAGCGCCAGCACGCGCTCCGCCCAGTAGACGCCCTCGTCCGGCTCACCGGCGAAGCACAGTCCGGTCGCCGCGTTGGCCATCGTGAAGGGGTTGCGCGGATCAAGCTGCAGGGCCCGGTCGATGTGATGTCGGGCCCGCGACACCATCAGGGTGCTGTCCCCTTGCGCGAAATAGAACTGATAGATCGCCAGTGCGAGGCCGAGGGTCACGTGGGCCGGTCCGGACGCCGGCGCCTGATCCAGGCCGCGCTCTGCCTGAGCCACTCCCTCCCAAGTGCCCTCGGCATTGGCACGGCGATAGGCGGCGTTGGCGCTCGCGACGACTTCCCATGCCGACGTCGCGGGGCCGCGCCTCGAGCAACGGTCCATCTCGACCGCAAAAATCTGGCTATCGACCTGGATTGCCAGGTTCGTGGTCAGGCGGTCCAGCGGTGCGGCGTCGGGATGGGTGTGGCGGCCGGTCCAGAGCACGACGCCGGTCTCGCCCTCCACCAGCCGCGCCGAGATTCGGGATGCGTCCGGTCCGGCGCGCTCGATGCTTCCTTCGAGCAGGTATCGGACGCCGAGCCGTTTGGCGATCACCGGAACGTCGTCCATCGCTGGCCTGCCGAGGGCCGCGGTCGCCATTGCGGACACCACGCGGGTCCAGGCGGCCTGGGACAGTGCGTCGACCAGTTGCTGGGCCAGCGGGCCAACGAGCGTTCCGCCCGCCGCGTCGGCGACGAAGGGCAGGACGGCGACCGAGGGCCACTGCAACTCGGGCGGGCCCACGCCGGCGACGAAACGCGCCGCGCCGCGGGTCAGTTGGTAGCCGCGCCCGGCGACGGTGATGATCGCGTGCTTGCCGAGTATCCGCCGCAGGGCGCCGATCTGGACCTGAAGGTTGTTCTCCTCGACGTGAAGCCCGCCCCAGGCGGCGGCGATCAGGTCGTCCTTGCTGACGACGGCGCCTTCCTGCTCCAGCAATAGGCGGAACAGCTCGAACACCCTCGCGCCCAGTGCGAAGGCGCGGCCATCCACGACGGCCTGGCGATGGTCCAGATCGAGTATGACCGCATCCATCTCGCTGTCGTGGCCGCCCCCGCGCCTCTTCCTCCGCCGCACGACTTCAGAAGTTTTCAGATCGACTAAGTACATGCCTGAAACGCGGGCGGCTACCACCAACAGCGGGGCGCGACAGGCCGGGGCGACTAACGACATCGGCGTCCTGGGAATAGGACTTTGCCGGGTCGCTCCCGGGGGGGATTGTCGATGCTCAGGAAGCGTTTCCTTGCGGCGTGCGCCGCGATTGCCGCGTTGGCGGCTCCGGCCCAGGCGCATCATTCGCGGGCCATGTTCGATACGGCGAGGACGCAGGTGCTGACCGGCGAGGTCCGCCGATTCCTGTGGAACAATCCGCACTGCTATATCCTGTTGCGGGTGACCGACGCGCAAGGGCAGCAACGCGAATACAGCATCGAGATGGGCGCCCCGATGCACCTGCAGGGGCGCGGCTGGACCCCGCGCACCTTGAAGGCCGGAGACCAGGTCCGCGTCGCGATCTACCCCTTGCGCAACGGCGACGCGGGCGGAGAACTAGCCAGCATCACCACGATGGACGGCCAGCCTTTGGGGCGGACCCGGTGATGCGTCGCGCGGTTTTGGCGCTGGCTTTGCTGACGCCGCTGCCGGCGCTGGCGCAACCAGCACGCAGCTGCGAGCCGGCCGACCTCACCGCACTCGCCGGCTGGCATGGCGTGTGGATCGCCGAACGTCTGCAGGCCGATCTCAACGGGCGCGAGCCGGTGGGGGAACTCCCGCATGGCGCGGCGTTGCAGTTCCTGGGGTTTGCCGCGCCGTGGAACGATCGTGGCCTCGCCGGCCTCGAAAGTTTCGTGCGCGCCGTCCGGGGTAGCGCCGCGCAGTCCAACGGCTGGAGCTTCCCGATCATGATGCAGTCGCCCGCGCCGCTGCGGTTCTTCGTGACGGCGCGCGAGACGGTGATCCTCAGCCAGTATCGCGATATCCGCTATATCCCGACCGACGGCCGTCCGATGGTGCCGGAGGAGGAGCGCTGGCCGACCCCGTGGGGGACCTCGGTCGGTTGCTGGGAAGGTGATACGCTCGTCGTCCAGACCGCCAGCGCCGGCTTCGATGCCGAATACAATTTCATCGCCCCGCACCTGTCGGACGAGGCGCGCTTCGTCGAGCGGCTGCGGCTGGTCTCGCCCGACCGGATCGAGAACGAGATCACCGTGACCGATCCCGCCACCCTTACCGAGCCGTGGGTGGTGAAGGTGGCTTACGAGCGGCACCCGTTCCTCGACCGGCTGGTCCATGACGGAGGCCACTCAGCCGCCAACCGGGTGGTCGAAGTGAACGGGCAGGGCACGATCGCCGCGCTCGATGAAAGCGGCCCTCCACCCGAGCCGACGTTCCCTGCCGAAGTCGCGTTGAGCGCGGCGGATCTGCAGACATATGTCGGCACTTACGCCATCGACGGAGCGCCGCCGGGCACGGTGCTAACCCTGACCAACCTCGGCAATCGTCTCGCTACTCCGGCCCTGCCGGGCCGGCCGGGCACGCTGCCGTTCTACTTCGAAGGCGACGGGGTGTTCCACTCGCGCGCGCTGGCGCCGATGCGCCTGCAGTTCGAGCTGGATGCCCAAGGCCGCGCGGTGCGCTTCACCGGTACCACGCCGGAAGGCGCGCCGTTCTCGGGCACGCGGCAATGATCCGGCCGATGCGAGAGACTTGAAGGACAAAGCAGCAGGCGCGCGGCTGCGCCTGCGAGAGGGGGGATTCGATCATGTTCGAAGATGGACTGACCAAGTACAGCAGCATCACTTTCGACGTGCACGACGGTTTCGACACCGGCATGTCTATCCAGACGCCTGGTTTCAACTATTCGGGCGCCCCCGCCCCTGGCGGTTCGCCGTGTCAGTTCACGATCTGCGGGCGCATCCGGGTTTCCGCGGCACCGCAGTCCAACCTCGCAGTTTTCAGCGCCTGTACGGGCGATGGGACCAACAATACCTTGATCTGCCAGCTGTGGATCGACACTTCGGGCCATCTGACGGGTGGTTTTGGCACCGCCGCCGAAGTGACTGCACCGTTGCCGCTGGCCGATGGGCAGTGGCACTTTGTCGGGATTTCGTTCGCCGGGAATGCGGCGGGTGGCGGCGAGTTGAAGCTGTTTGTCGACGGGGTGCTGATGGACGATCAGCAGATCGCGCCAGGCACACATTCCTACGCGCCATACCGGGCGAACTGGCTGGGTCATCTGGCCTCGGACCCGCTGGAATTTTCCGACTGGAATATCTGGTCGACCCCGGTGCCGTCCGATTACATGATGGCCAAGGACTGGACCTCTCCGGCCGGCTTTGCCGCCGCCGCGGGTCTGGTCGGTGCATGGGACTTTAGCTCGGGCAGGGTCGGCATGCTCAAGGCCGACGGCTGGCAATTCACGCCCTGGTACGATGATGGTTCAGGCACCACGACCGACAAGCTTTACTGGAACGTCGGCTGCACCCAGATGGCCGGTCAGGCGAGCCTGGCGATGCCGGCGGGTCAGCCCTTTATGGCCACCAGTCCCGGCGCTCCGTTCACCCTGATGGGCTGGATGGGTGTGGGCCCCGACATGACCGGGCAGGTCTCGTTCCTCGAATCGGGCAACCTGTCGGTGTTCATGCGCTATGCGGGCCCCGGGAAAGTGGTCGTGGGGCTGCACGACCAGGGCAGCGACAGCGCCATCGACATCCTCAGCGATCCCCTTTCCGCCACCCCGCTGCACATGATCGCACTGACCAACGACGGCACCACGATCAGCCTTTACGCCGATGGAGCGCTTGTACAGTCGACACCGCTTCTCGGTCTTCCCGCCAATATACAGCCCGATGCCCAGTTCCTGGTCAATCGCGGCACCGGCACCACCTATCTCGAGGGACTGTCGCTGTGGAACAGCGCGCTGTCGGTGTCGGCCATGATCGCCAACGGCGAGGCCAACGATCCGTTCGGCACCCCCGGTTGCCTGGCCTGGGTGCAGGGAGCGACCGACCTTGCCGATGCGGTCAGCAGCAATGCCCTTGTGGCAAACGGTGCCGCCCCGGTCTTTGCCGAGGCGCGGACCTATGTCCCGGTCAACGATCCCGGGGTCACTCCGCCGGCCGGGGGCAAAGCCACCCGTAGCGGTCCCGACGCGATGGACTATGCCGACTATCTCGCACTGGCGCAGAGCCTGGGGATCGATATCGACAACGCCCCGAGCAATATGAAGCGCGACACGCGCTTTCAGACCGGGGTCGATTATTATGCCCAGGCGCTGCAGGCGGCCAATGTCGATCGCAACCTGCAGGTGCGGCTGAACATGATCTTCGCCAGGAACTACGCCATCGGGCTGGAGATCGCCGACAGATCGCCGCAGGCCGGGCGGTTCCACATGCACGACGATGCCGGCGCGCTGGTGATGACCTACCACGACGGCTGCGAGCACCACGAGGTGGGCCGCTTCGATCGCCCGGAAGAGCTCGGGCTCGCCAGGGCGACCACTCATCAGGTGGTCAAGCTGATCTGCGACATCCTGGCGCTGACCCTCACCGCGCTCGGGGCGGTGGTGTCGACCAAAGAGCTTGTCCGCTCGGGCACCCGCGCGGCGACGCGGCTCGCCGCGCTGGCGCGCGAAATCGAGCCGCTGATTGCGGCGGTTCCGCTCGAGACGGAGACGATCAATCAGGCTTTCGTGAACACCATGGTCAAGATCCTGCAGCTGGTGCGCGGGATCGGCCTGCTCGGGACCATGGTGTGGGATGCGATCATCGCCAGCTGGTGGAGCTTCGCCTGGACGGTGGCCTCGATCGTGCTGCAGATCATCGGGCTGTTCGTCACGGCCGGCTGGTCGCTGCTGATCCGGCTGGCGCAGATGGCGATCGGAATCTACACGATCTACGTCGATATCCGCGACATGATCGGCTCGTCCCCCTTTGCGGAAGGAACCGCGCCCTCCCCCGCCCCCGCCTGACCTCGCGCTCATCGCCGACTTCTACGGCGGACGGCAGGCCGACTTCGACCGGGCGCGCGCTTGCCGCGCTCCCGGACGCCGAGGGCCTGCCGCTCGCCGCAGCCGGGTGCTCGCGTTCTGGGAGGAGATGGACGCGGCCGGGCTTGCCGCTGTGAGCTATCGCCCACGAGCGGCACTAGAAACCACGGCCGAACCCAGGGCCTTGCACCGGTTCGCGAAGCAGAATTTATCGGCTGGAAGCTAAACTGGGCTGCCTGCTCACCACCATAGTGGCTTGCATATCCAGGGGGCGAACCGGCATCTTGGGAGGGTCGGCCACAACCAGTTTGACCCAGAGCTTGTTCCCATCTCGGAAATAGGCGGTCTCGTTCGATTGGCGCAGAGCGTCCAGGCTGTTCTCTTGCGTTCCGGAGGCTGCGTTGGTGAAACCAGGCAGTTCAAAGATGACCCATGAACCCTGATCCATTTCGGCCACGCTGAGACCGATTTCCGGCCTTTCGGTCACCACCTGGATTTCGGTGCCGGCGCGCACGTTGCTGGCGCTGCCGGCGACCTTGAACGCCGTGCCGTTGCGGATCAGCGTGATGGGTGGCTGAGGCGGCGGCGGGTTGGCGATATTGGCCAGGAGGGAAGGTGCGCCGGGAGGGCGCGTGCCGGGACGTCCGAGCGTGAAGCTCGAGGGCTGCGGCGAGAAGGACAAGCGCCCGACATCGCCCGCGCAGACCGAAGCATTCCAGTCCGGCTTGATCACGCAGGTGTCGTCAGTGACGACGCTGTTGTTCGCGCCATCGTGGAGATTGATGTGAGACATCGGGATGCCGGATGTCGTTCCGTCGAGGTCAAGGATCGACAAGGTTCTCCACGAGTTGCCACCCCGGTTGTCGTTGTCGAACCTCGGGTCGATCTCCGGGAAATAGACCGGCTTGGCGTTGATGTATGTCGCGGTCTTGATGGTGCTTGCGGTGGTCACGCCCGAACTGTTGTACATGAGCCAGGACAGGGCACCCGTCTTGCGCAGATCATTGTCCTGGTAGTTGACGAATGTCGTGTCCTGCACGTCGTTGCGATAGTCGTAATATTCGTAGGCGCGGATGGGATAGTCCGGGATCAGAGGCTTCGGCAGGCTGCGGCCGTAAGCGACCTCTTCCGCCGTCCGCGGATTGCCGACATTATCGGTCTCGCCCACGAACAGGGAATCGGTCACCAATGATGTATATGTCTCGGTGCCGAATGACCCCGACGATATCGTCACGCCGATGGCGTTGTCAGCGGCCTTCAGGTTGCGGAACAGGAGAAGTTCGCCGCGGCCCCACACACCTTGATTCCGGTTCTTGTAGGCGACGAGGTCGTCGAAATGGGTAACCAGCGCCTCGCTCCTCGGGTCGGTCGGGTCAACCAACGGCAGGTATGTATTGCCAGCCAGAGCGTAAGTGTTGTTGTCGGCGATGTTCCGGTCGAACATGAACCCGTCGTAGTTCGAGTGGGCAACGTTGCCCCTGAACTCGCGCAGCAGCGTCCGGCGCGGCCAGGTCTGGGCGCTGACTTCCGTGCCGAGGAACTGGCCGTTGGGATGTTCCGGCAGAGATAGCCAGAAACCGATCTGGTCGGATCCGGCCGCCACATTGTCTATGTAGCTGTTGTTGGGATTGGTGATCCAGAAGCTCGAGACCGTGTTGTCCGAAGGCAGCAGAACGTTTTCGCTTTGGAAGCTGGCCTGAAGGAGGGCCTGGCGATTCTCAAACTTCAGGGCCTCACCGTTGGGGCCAATGTTGAAGGGCACGCAGTCCAGGGTCGGATGACACTTGGTCTGGATGGCCAGATTCCTGATGAATTCGTTGCCCTGCTCGATGCCGTCCTCGATGAAGAAGCAGTGGCCGACCGTGTTGTAGGTGACGTTGTTCTCCACGCGCAGATTGTTGGTGCCGTGCACGGTCACGCAGCGGCTGAAGGTGTCGTGGATCGATGCGTTCTTGATGTATTGCCCGGCGCCTTCGCCGCCCAGGTGCCAGTGGATCGGATAGCGCGCCAGCGTCAGGTGCTGGCCCATGCGGCTTAGCTCGACGCCGGAGACCTGCATCTTCGATCCGGCCATCGCCATGATGTGGCCGCCGAAGTAGCTGCTGTCGGCATCCTCGGACGCGTGAATCTTGATGTTGCGGGTCAAGAGGCCGACCTCGCCGCGCTCGTCGACACCGAACGTGATCTCGCCGAAGTGCATGTACTCGAGCGGGCGGTCGAGGGTCAGGGTGTTGCCGCTGATGGCGGCGATAGTGCGCCGCTCGGCCTGCCTTGGATTGAAGTCGGTGGAGGCGAGGACGATCTCGTCGCCCTGGCGCCAGCCGGAGGCGTCGAGCACTTCGATGTCGTTGGTTCCGCGCTCGGCGGTCTTCGCCAGCTTGGTCCAGGTATGGGTCCGGTCGCCGTGAAGGCTGAGCGTGCCGCCCATCAGCATGATGCCGCGGTCGCCCATGGTGTTGATGTCTTCGCCCTTGACGGTGTCGGTCAGGGTGATCGAGGCGCGGCGGGTGTAAGGCTTGTCCTCGCTGCCGATGGCGAGCTCGCCGCCGCGCAAGTAGATCCAGTCAGTCACCAGCTCGAGGTCGCGCTCAGTCGAGAAGGTCAGCTTGCCGTCTACCGTCAGGCTGCGCAGCGCCGGCGGGCTGACGTCGAGCACCACTTCGGTGTCGCGCGCGATGACGATCGCATCGCCTTCTGCCGGCACCTTGCCGCCCGGCCAGGCCGAGGCGTCGGACCACATCACGGTCCGCGCGATTTCCGCCGGCACTGCCGTGTGCTCGGCATGCTCCTGAGCCGCGGCGTTTCCGCCGATGGCCGCGAGCAGCGGTACGGAAAGAAGGCCGGAATAAATCCAAGACTGGCGCATGATGGTCACCCCCTCTCGCGAACGAACGCCCGCAATATTGCTAGCAGTTTGCATGGATCGCGGCGCTTTTCCAAGGGTACAAACGGCCGCCGGGCGTGCCGAAGTCGCACCTATTTGTATCGACGGAATCAAGCTGGTTCTGGAAGGGCCCGGCAAACCGGAAGACGTGCGACCAGCCCCCTGCGGCCCCATGCGGATAGTCAGCCAATGTCCACTTTCTGCCCATTGCCCAGCCAAACCTTTAAACGCTGAGGGTCCGCACATGACCACTGCGCGGACCAGGCGGAGTGACTAACCTGGGTTGAGCAGCCCCGACCTCACGGGACATCGGCGACGTCGCGTCAAGCCAGCAGAACAAAAATAGAACTTTCCTACACCCCCCTTGTGGGCGCAGGCTGGTTGCATGGCCCAGCTCGCACCCCGTCTCCCTCGCCAGTTTGCGACACTTTCGTGCGCAGCCGGGAACGAAGATTTCATTTTCTCATTCGTGCGAGTCACTCGCCCCCGACGCGCTACTGCGTTGATCTCGCGCGTGAAAACATGGACGACAGGCGCTGTAGGATTTGTCGCTTGTGTCGCCCTCAGCGCCTGCATCCGCCTGCTCGCGCGGCTCGCGCCCACACCTCGCCGAGTCGCACGAAAACGGCCGCCGAACCGAAGTCCGGCGGCCGCTCGCGAGTGCGAACTTTGGGACCGTTCAGCCGGCGACCGCCGCCGCCACTTCCGCGGCGAAGTCGCTCGTTTCCTTCTCGATGCCTTCGCCGAGCTGGAAGCGGACGTAGTCCTTGAGCACGATCGAGGTGCCCGCGGCCTTGCCCGCCTGGGCGACGACGTCGCTGATCGCGGTCTTGTTGTCGATCACCGACAGCTGGCTGAGCAGCGCGTTTTCCTTGGCGTACTTCTTGACCGCGCCGTCGACCATCTTGGCCTGGACGTCGGCCGGCTTGCCGCTCTCGGCCGCCTTCTCCTCGGCGATCTTGCGCTCGCGCGCGATCACCTCGGGGTCGAGGCCCTCGGCGTCGAGCGCCTGCGGGAACGCCGCGGCGATGTGCATCGCCAAGGTCTTGCCGAGCGGCTCGAGCACGTCGGCGCCCGCCTCGCTCTCGAGCGCGACGAGCACGCCGATCTTGCCGAGGCCGGCCGCCTGCGCGTTGTGCATGTACGGCACGACGAGGCCCTGGCTCACCGCGACGCTCTTGATGCGGCGCAACTGCTGGTTCTCGCCGATCGTGGCGACGTTGTTGGTCAGCTTCTCGCCGACGGTCCCGCCGTCGGGGTAAGCCGCGGCCTTGAGCGCCTCGACGTCGTTCCCGTCCTGCGCCAGCGCGACCTCGGTGGCCTTGCGGACGAAGTCCTGGAACTGGTCGTTCTTGGCGACGAAGTCGGTCTCGGAGTTGACCTCGACCGCGACGCCGCGGGTGCCGTTGACCGCGATGCCGACGAGGCCCTCGGCCGCGGTGCGGCTGGACTTCTTGGCCGCGGCGGCGAGGCCCTTGGCGCGCAGCGCGTCGACCGCGGCTTCCATGTCGCCGCCGGTGTCGTCGAGCGCCTTCTTGCAGTCCATCATGCCGGCGCCGGTGCGCTCGCGCAGGTTCTTCACGTCAGTGGCCGTGTAAGCC
>DATDLP010000540.1:0-9447 GCA_036519255.1 Croceibacterium sp. | reverse complement strand
CGCCGCGCCGGCCTCGCAGGCCGACATCGCCGACAGCGTGTTCGGCCAGCCCGACACCGAGGGCGACGACGCGACGGTGCGGGTCTACGTCCACCGTCTGCGCAAGCGGCTCGAGGAGTTCTACGCGGCCGAGGGCGAGGGGCCCGAGGGTGCGAAGCTGGTCCTGCCCGCGGGGACTTACGCGCTGCGCCTCGCCAGCCGCGCGCCCGAAGGCGACCCCGCGGCCCCGACGCCGCTCGCAGCCCGCCCCCCGCGCTGGTGGGCGATCGGCCTCGGCCTCGCCGCCGCGCTGGTCGCCACGTTCCTGCTCGGCCGCGCCTTGCCCTCGGCGGGCGGCGCGCCGCCGGCCAACGCGTTCTGGCAGCCGTTCCTCGCGTCCGACAGGCCGATCGTCGTGGTGGTCGGCGATTACTACATGTTCGGCGAGTACTACCCGCTCGACCCCGACCGCAGCCGGCTGATCCGCGACTTCCGCGTCAACTCGCCGATGGACCTGGCCGGGCTGCAGGATGCCGAGCCCGGCCGCTACGGCATGGCCGAGGACGTCGGCCTGACCTACCTGCCGTTCGCCACCGCCTACGGCCTGCGCGAGATCGTGCCCGTGCTCGCGCGCGGCGGGCGCGAGGTCAGCGTGGTCGCCGCGTCCGAGCTCCACGCCGACGCGATCCGCGAGGCGAACATCGTCTATATCGGCCTGATCGGCGCGCTCGGCCCGCTCGAGGACACCGCGTTCGCCGGCTCGGGCTTCGCGGTCGGCGAGACCTATGACGAGCTGGTCGATACCGCCACGCGCAAATCCTACACCAGCGACGAGGCCCGCCGCCTCGCCGCGCCGGTGTTCTACCGCGACTACGGCTACGTGACCCGGTTCCGCACGCCCGGCGGCTCGCTGGTCGCGGTGATCGCGGGAGCGAGGGAGACGGCGCTGCGCGGGCTCGGGCCGATCGTGGCGGGAGCGGCGCTGCCGGAGGAGCTCGAGGACCTGGCCGAGGACGAGGATGCGGGGATGGAGGCGCTGTTCCAGGTGACCGGGCAGCAGGGGGCGGACTTGTCCGAGCGGCTGCTGGTGGCGCGGGAGAGGTGAGGGCTGTTGGACTGCAGCCGCGAACAATGAGCGAGACATGCGGCAGACGAGAACTGCGGCACCGCGCCCGAAGGCCCTCGCGACCGAGGTAAGCGCAAAGGATTTCGAGCGATGTTGCGAATAAAGACTGCATTTTACCTGGAACCCGAGCCCGCGCCGCCCGCGATCCGACCGCCCCGCCCGGAGGCTTGCCATGACGAACGACAAGTCCGATCGGCTCACTGAGATACTCGTCGAACCGCGCGAAGACCTCGATATCGAGATTAAGAACTGGCTCGACCTCAAGTCGAACGAGGATGACAAGGCGAATTTCGCAAAGGGGGCCCTGGCGCTCGCCAACCATGGCGGCGGCCTCATCATATTAGGCCTCACAGAGACAGCAGATGGAATGGTTCCGGCCCCCGACCGTCCGGCGACACTCGACGGCTATAGGGCCGACCTTCTGAATGGCATCATCCAAAAATATGCAGACCCCGCCTTCCATTGCGAGGTTCATTTGCGACCTGGCCCGGGGGGCGAGGTTTATCCGGTCGTGGTTGTACCCGGCGGCCACCGGATTCCGGTTCGCTCAAAGCGCGGCGGACCGCACGGTCAAATCGTCAAGGACAACAGCATCTATATTCGCCGCCCCGGTCCCCAGAGCGAAGTGCCGCAGAACGCCGGTGACTGGGACACCCTTCTCGGACGCTGCCTTTCGCATCGCCGCGACGAGATGTTCGACCAGATTCGGGCACTCATCACCGGGGCGGTCCCGCCGGCCGAGCTGCCCTCGCCCCCTGATCGTCTCGAGGGCTTTATCGGAGCCTCGCTCGCACGTTGGGAGGTGCTTGCAGCGAGGCTTCCTGAAAATGCGGCCGAGCGCTGCCCTCACGGTTTCATGTGGTACGCCTTCGAGCTTGGCGGCGAAATCCGTAACCTCACTGTCCCGCAGTTTGCCGAGGTCTTGCGCTCTGCGGAGGTCAACTACAGCGGATGGCCACCTTTCTGGTATCCCACGCGTAGCGGCATCGCTCCGTACCCGTTCGATGGGATTGTTGAATGCTGGATCGGCGGCGACACCGAGGAAGGCTACGGCAACCATGGAGCGGGAATGGCCGACTTTTGGCGCGTGTCGCCGGATGGTCTCGCCTTCTTTCTGCGCGGCTACCGCGAGGACGACTTGGCGGGCCGCAAGAACATGCCAGTCGATCCGGGTTCGTGGATCGAGATCGAATGGCCCGTCGCGATTACAGCTGAAATACTCTCATATGTGCAGAGCCTTGCGGCGCGGCTCATCGACGGCCCGGCGTTAGTGCGTCTCAGGGCCGGTTATAACGGCCTCTTCGGACGTTCGTTGCAAAGTATTACTGGTCGATATCTGCGTCCCCGTGGATCACGCCAGGAAAGGGTCAACCTTGAATCCAGCTTTGCCGCTGAGGCGCTCGAGCATAATCTTGCCGAGATCGTGCACCCGTTCCTCGCGCCGCTATATGCGATATTCGATTTCTTCGAGTTGCCTATGGCGGTCGTGACAGAGGTGATCGGGAAGTTGAGGCAGCGCCGCTACTAACCTGGTTCGGAGCTTAGCGTACGGAGGGTGTGTCTGCCTCATGCTGCATCCGCCTCCAAAGCTGCCGCCGCTACCGGCCAAATTCCTTCGCATGATTGCCGGGCGATGACGCTCAGCTCAAGGGACCAGCAACCCGACCGATCTAACTACCTCAGACTCAGTCACCGCTTCTTCTTCGCCGTCGAAGCGTTGAAATCCGGATCCTTCTTCGCCACCCACGCGATGAACTTGCTCACGGTCGGGTCGGCCCGCAGCGCCTCGACGTCCATCCCGTGCCGCTCGAGCTCGGAATTGGTGAAGTTGGCGATCAGCGCCTGCTGGCAGATCGGATGCATCGGCACGACGTTGCGCCCGCCGCGGCTCTTCGGCACCGGGTGATGCCAGACCATGGTCTTGCCCGCAGGCCGGCTGCACAGCCAGCACGGCGGCGCCGCGGCCGGGGCCTCCTCCTCGTGGCGGTCGATGTCCGCAAAGGAGCCGTGCTTCGAATGCTTGCGGGCCATGTGCCTCAATCCCCTCAACGCGCGCTGCCCACCTAGGGCCACGCGGCCGGCATTGCCACTCCGGCGTCCTTGCTTCTGCCCGTCGCGCGGCGCGTGGCGCTGGACGAAAACCGTTTTCCTACTCGCGCGGATTGTGATCTGTTGGGAATCGATCCGCCGGGCGCAGAACGATGCGTCGGGCCCGATCGGGCCGGCGTGGCCGGCGAAGAAGCCAAGGGTGACAGGTGTGACCCTTTTTTCGGCAAAGTGTGACCTGTCACCTTTCTCCGGAATCGCCTGCAGTTCCAAAGGTCTGAGGCGAGGCTCGCAGGGTCACAGGGTGTGGCTTGTGTGACCCTCGCGCACGCGCTGACCGGCCGCCCGGCGTCAACTTGCCATTCACCCGTGCCGTCCTACATTGGCGCGGTAACCAATAGGACCGATGATGAGCGACAATCGCGAACCCGACGGCAACGGCAACCCCTGGATCAAGAGCCTGCTCGTATGGGGCGGAATCTTCATGGCGCTGCTGCTCGTGGTGACCATGTTCGGCGGCCCGCGCGAGGCGACGGGCTCGTCGCTGCGCTACTCCGACTTCCGCAGCAAGGTCGCCGAAGGCAGCGTCGAGGAAGTCCAGATCGCGCCCAACAAGATCAGCGGCAAGCTCAAGAACGGCACCACGTTCACCACCGTGCCCGTGGCCAACGACACCGAGCTGACCACGCTGCTCGACGAGAACGGCGTGCGCTACGCCGGCACCGCGCCCGAGGAACCCAACGTGTTCCTGTGGATCCTTGTCCAGTCGCTGCCGTTCCTGCTGATCCTCGGCGTGGCGTTCTTCGCGCTGCGCCAGGTGCAGAAGGGTGGCGGCTCGGGCGCGATGGGCTTCGGCAAGTCGAAGGCCAAGCTGCTGACCGAGAAGCAGGGCCGGGTGACGTTCGAGGACGTCGCCGGGATCGACGAGGCGCGCGAAGAGCTCGAGGAGATCGTCGAGTTCCTCAAGGACCCGCAGCGCTTCTCCAAGCTCGGCGGCCAGATTCCCAAGGGCGCGCTGCTGGTCGGCTCGCCCGGCACCGGCAAGACGCTGCTCGCCCGCGCGATCGCCGGCGAGGCGCGCGTGCCGTTCTTCACCATCTCGGGCTCCGACTTCGTCGAGATGTTCGTCGGCGTCGGCGCCAGCCGCGTGCGCGACATGTTCGAGCAGGCCAAGAAGAACGCCCCGTGCATCGTGTTCATCGACGAGATCGACGCGGTCGGCCGCCACCGCGGCCACGGCCTCGGCAACTCGAACGACGAGCGCGAGCAGACTCTCAACCAGCTGCTGGTCGAGATGGACGGCTTCGAGGCCAACGAAGGCATCATCATCATCGCCGCGACCAACCGGCCCGACGTGCTCGATCCGGCGCTGCTGCGCCCGGGCCGGTTCGACCGCCAGGTCGTGGTGCCGATCCCCGACATCGAAGGCCGCGAGAAGATCCTCTCGGTGCACATGAAGAAGGTGCCGCTCGCGCCCGACGTCAACTCGCGCACGATCGCACGCGGCACCCCCGGGTTCTCGGGTGCCGACCTCGCCAACCTGGTCAACGAGGCGGCGCTGCTCGCGGCGCGCCGCAACAAGCGCCTCGTCGCGATGCAGGAGTTCGAGGACGCCAAGGACAAGGTCATGATGGGCGCCGAGCGCCGCTCGATGGTCATGACCGACGACGAGAAGAAGATGACCGCGTACCACGAGGCGGGCCACGCGATCGTCTCGGTGCACGAGCCGGCGTCGGATCCGATCCACAAGGCGACGATCATCCCGCGCGGCCGGGCGCTCGGCATGGTCATGCGCCTGCCCGAGCGCGACAACTACTCGTACCACCGCGACAAGATGCACGCGAACCTGTCGGTCTCGATGGGCGGCCGGGTCGCCGAGGAGATCATCTTCGGCCACGACAAGGTGTCGTCGGGCGCCTCGTCGGACATCTCCTACGCCACCGGCCTTGCGCGCAACATGGTCACCAAGTGGGGCATGTCGGACAAGCTCGGACCGCTGCAGTACGAAGACCAGCACGAGGGCTACCTCGGCATGGGCGGTTCGCAGCGGACGATGGGCTCGGACGAGACCAACAAGCTGATCGACACCGAAATCCGCGGCCTGGTGGACGGCGCGCACAAGCGCGCGACCGACCTGCTGACCGAGCACCAGGAGCAGCTCCATCTGCTCGCCCAGGCGCTGCTCGAGTACGAGACGCTGACCGGTGACGAGATCAAGGCGCTGCTCGCGGACGGCAAGATCGACCGCCCGGGCCAGCCCGCCCCCACCTTGACGCGCCCGGTGCGCGGCTCGGCGATTCCCAAGGCCGGCAAACGCTTCGGCGGCGCCGCGCCGCAGGGGACGTAGGCAGGGCTGTCGAGCTTGCTGCATCTGCCCGAAAGCGCCGACAGCTCGCTCATTACCCTCGGTACCATTCGCACTCCCGAAGCGCAGTCGATTAGGCTGCGGCTTCGGTTGCAGTGGGTCGTACGGCTCCTGTTCGGCGATACAGTATATATCAGCGAGGGCTGGTCGCTGGACGGTCTGGCCTATCTCCAGGTCGCTAGCGAGATCATAGCGGCCATCGAAGAGCTACGAGAGCACGATCCGGGACCCGACGGTCTCGATGCGCTTGCGCCTTTTGTGCTGGAACGGCGCGGACGGCGGTGCCTTCTCGAGACCTTGGCAGACTATCTGGCGCGGCCGGATTGCCGTTGGAGCGGCATACCCGAACTCGCGGGTGCGGAAGACCTGCGCCACAGGATTCTCGAAAAGATCAACCCTGCCCTTCAGCTTGGCCCGCGCGGACAACAGGATGCCGTTTGCGACGCTTTCGGCAGTCTACTAAACGAGCGCCTTGGCGGGTGGCTGGCGGCGGTGATCGGCTACGAGTCCCTTCATGGCCGAAACGTCCTCATCACCCCGGACTACCGCCAGTTCCACTTCTACAATTTTCTCAAGCCGAATCTGCTTGAGGCGCTCGGCAAGCTGTCACCGGACTCTCCGGTGGAAGGCCCCGTTCGCGAGGCGCTGTCCAGGCTCGTCAAGGTAACCGAACGTCACGGTGCGGACCTCTTCAGCAGCTCTCTGTTCCACAAGTGTGCCTCGGATCATGCTGGCGATCTCCTAATGGGGCCCCTCGATCACCTGACACGCCTCGCCTACATGCACCTCACGACGGGCGCAGTCAGAGCCTCCTATTCCAGTCCGGCCTTGCCTCTGGAAGCTGTGCATACCGAAGCTCTTCAACGCGCTGCCTTCGGCGGACAAGACGCGCCCAAGGTACATTTCGGCACGTCTCGCGAGGGTGTCGAATATGACTTCCGCAACGTCGCCAGCCAGGGTGATTGGAAACCGATCTGGCGTTCGGTGATCCAGCTTGCCCTCCGTCGGGAATGGAAACAGGCGGTTGCGCAGTTCCGGCAGGACACCAGCGACCTGCTGTTCAGAAGCACTGCGTTTCAGACCGCCAGCTTCGAACGCATGGAAAAGCTGCTGCAAGAACACTGCAGCGGGCTGGTAATCGAACAGACGTACAGTGAGCGGCTCGGAATGAATCTAAAGGTTGCCAAGGTGATCGAGGTCGTCGGGCAGGCCGGAGCGGCTGGTCTTGCGGTTAGCAGCGCGGTCGCTGGCATCAACGTTTCGCTCGTCGCGGTAGGGCTTGCCGGCTTCGCGGGATTCGCCGCGCCGACCCTTCTCGAAAAGCTGACCAACGAAAGCTTCAAGCAGTGGTTCAATCCGCTGACCGGCAAGAAGCACTTGCGGTCGACGATCTTCAACACCTTCAATCCCTAAAGAGCGGTCGCCTGCGCGGCGCTAAACCAGCTTGGCATAACCCCCGGTCGAGCCGAACCCGCCCGTCCCGCGCACGGTCTCGTCCAGCTCCTCGACCTCGTCCCACGCCGCGAGCGTGACCGGCGCCAGCACCAGTTGCGCGATGCGGTCGCCGCGCGCGATCGGGAAGGCCTCGGCGCCGTGGTTGATCACGATCACCTTGAGCTCGCCGCGATAGTCGCTGTCGATCGTGCCCGGGGTGTTGGGCACGCTGATGCCGTGCTTGAGCGCGAGCCCCGAGCGCGGGCGGACCTGGATCTCGTACCCGGGCGGGATCGCCACCGCGAACCCCGTCGCCACCGCGTGGCGCGCGCCGGGCGCGAGCGTCACATGCTCGGCCGCGAGCACGTCCATCCCCGCGGCCCCGGGCGTGGCGTAGGCGGGCAGCGTCAGCCCGTGTCCGTGCGGCAGCCGCCGGATACGCACCGCGATCGTCGCTTCGGCTTCGCTCAGGACTGGCTCAATCATCGCGTTGGACCTCGCTCCTGCTGCCGAACGTTTCGGCGATCCGCTCGACCAGCCGCCGCGCGACGGCCTGCTTGGTCATCGGCTCCCAGTCCTCGATCCGGTTCTCGCCGATCAGATGCACCGTGTTGTCGTCGCCGCCCATCGCGCCCTTGCCGTTCGCAGGCGAGACGTCGTTGGCGACGATCCAGTCGACCCCTTTGCTCTTGCGCTTGCGCTGCGCGTTGTCGACCACGTTCTCGGTCTCCGCGGCAAACCCGATCAGCAGCCGCGGCCGCTGCTGGCTGCCCGCAGTGCTGGCGAGAATGTCGGGATTTTCCTTGAGCAGCAGCGCCGGCGGCGCCGAGCCGCGCTTCTTGATCTTCTCGGGCGCGAAGTCCTTGGTCCGCCAGTCCGACACCGCGGCGACCATCACCGCGACGTCGGCGGGCAGCGCTGCCTTGACCGCCGCCGCCATTTCCTCGGCGCTCTCGACGTCGATCCGGTCCACGCCCGGCGGCGTGCCCAGCGCGACCGGCCCCGAAACCAGCGTCACCCGCGCGCCCGCCGCGGCGGCGGCAGCAGCGATCGCGTAGCCCTGCTTGCCCGACGAACGGTTGGCGATGTAGCGCACCGGATCGATCGGCTCGTGCGTCGGCCCCGCGGTGACAAGCACATGCCTGCCGTAGAGCGGCCGGTGCTCGGGCCTGCTGTCGAAATCCGGCTGGCCCTCGAGCGGATCGAACCCGCCGACGGGAGCGAGGGGCGCCGGTGCCGGTTCGGGCGCGCTTTGCAGCGGATTGACCTGGTGGTTGATCGCCTCGAAGTCGGTCGGCGGCGCGGACCGGGCCTTGCCCTTGGTCACCAGCAGCGGCCCGCCGCTCAGCACCGGCTCGGGCAGCGGTGGCCCTTGGTCGAATGCCTCCTCGGGCAGGGGCAGGTCGGCGAAGTCTTCGTCGTCGTAGACCGGCTCTGCGGGTTCGCTCCGCCGCGACGTGCTGCGCGGGATGATCGAGGCGAACAGCCCCGCGAGCCCGCCGGGCTTCACGTCGGTCGGCTCGGGTTCGTCCTCGGGCTCGAGCGCCTGCAAATATTCCGCGACCTCGCGCGCGCCCGCCTCGCCCGGATCGAGCCCGAGCAGCTCGGCGATCTCGAGCCAGATCATCTCGGGCTCGGGCAGGCGGCCGGGGCCGAACTCGCCGCAGGCCATCTCGCCATCGTCGGGCTGCATCACGCGGACGCCGGCCTGCTTGAGCCACTGGACGTTGCGCTGGGTCGCCTCGTGCAGCCACATCTTGACGTTCATCGCCGGCACCACGAGCACCGGCTTGTCGGTCGCGAGGATCAGCGTGGTGCCGAGATCGTCGGCGATCCCGGCGGCCATCTTGGCCATCAGGTCGGCGGTCGCCGGGCACACCACGACCAGCTCGGCCGCGCGGCTGAGCTCGATATGGCCAATCTCGACTTCGTTCTTGAGATCCCACAGCGAGGTGTGGACCTGGTTGCCCGACAGCGCGGCAAGGCTCATCGCGGTGACGAACTGCGCGCCGCCGTCGGTCAGCACGCAAGTCACCTCGCCGCCGCCCTTGCGGATCAGGCGCACGAGCTCGCAGGCCTTGTAGGCGGCGATTCCGCCGCCCACGACCAGCAGGATACGCGGCGCGACCATGTGGCGGTGCTCTACTCCCACGCCTTGCTACCTAGTCTGCGAGCCTAGCTGTGCTGCCCCTGGATGGCCAGCCTCGCGCCGGCACGCGAAGAACCTTGCGCTGTGATAGTTAAGGTTTGCCTAGCGCCGCCGCCTTACCCGAGCCAGCCCAGCGCTGCACCCGCCCAGACCAGCGCGCCGCCGGTGAGTGCGGCGGCCAGGTAGCCCGGCCAGGCGCTGCGCCGTTCCTCGCGCCGCTCCCACACCAGCTCGATCTCGGGCAGCGGCGGCTGCTCGGGCGCGCCGCCGCGCGGCGGGTAGCGCTCCTCGATGCGGCGTACGAGGTCGGGCAGGCCGAGCAGGGTCTTGAAATCCTCGCGGATGCGG
>DATDLP010000539.1:0-14453 GCA_036519255.1 Croceibacterium sp. | reverse complement strand
GTCAATGAGCTGATCGACGACATGGTTCAGCCGACCACCGAGGTTGCACGCGTGATCGGCGCGGTGGCCAAGGGCGACCTGTCGCAGACGATGTCGGTCGAGATCGAAGGCCGCATGCTCAAGGGCGAGTTCCTGCGCATCGGCAAGGTGGTGAACACCATGGTCGAGCAGCTCGCCAACTTCACCTCGGAGGCAAAGCTGTTGAGCTGGTCGACCATCACGTTGATGGTGTTCTTGAGCTCCAGGATCTCGCCCTTCACGTCGACGGTGATCTTCTTCGACAAGTCGCCGAGCGCCACCGCGGTGGTCACTTCGGCGATGTTGCGCACCTGGCCGGTCAGGTTGGCCGCCATCAGGTTGACGTTGTCGGTGAGGTCCTTCCAGGTGCCGGCCACGCCGCGCACCTTGGCCTGGCCGCCGAGCTTGCCTTCGGTGCCGACCTCGCGCGCCACGCGCGTCACTTCGGAGGTGAAGCTGGCGAGCTGCTCGACCATGGTGTTCACCACCTTGCCGATGCGCAGGAACTCGCCCTTGAGCATGCGGCCTTCGATCTCGACCGACATCGTCTGCGACAGGTCGCCCTTGGCCACCGCGCCGATCACGCGCGCGACCTCGACGGTCGGCTGGACCATGTCGTCGATCAGCTCGTTGAGCGCGCGCAGCTTGGTGTCCCAGTCACCGGTCGCGCCGTTGACCTTGGCGCGGTGGCCGATCTTGCCTTCCTTGCCGACCACGCGCGCGAGCCGCTCGAACTCGCCGGTCATCTGCTGGTTGAGCGACACGACCTCGTTGAACAGCGTCGCCAGCTCGACGTCGGACTGGGTGCCGTCCTCGGGCAGGCGAACCGAGAAGTCGCCTTGCCGCAGCTTGCGCAGCGCAAAGATCAGCTCGCGCCTGCTGCGCTGAAATTCAGCCTGTGTCTGGAGATTCACGCGCCCCTCCCGTTCTCGGCGTACGCCTACGCCCCCCTTACCTTGTAAACGACGAGGCGAGGACTGGTTCCCATCCAGGTTAAGGATTGTCCGCTTTCGCAGGCCCTACAGCGTGAAGCCCAGGTCGCTGAGGGCCGCGTGCAGGTCCTTGAGGCTGTAGGGCTTGCGGACGTAGCGTTCGCCGCTTTCCAGCCCGCTGGCCGCATCGCCGAGCCCGGTGGCGTAGATCACGCGAATCTCGGGCAGCAGCGCACGCGCCTCGCGCGCCAGCTGCCAGCCGTCGGTCGCGCCGGGCATGCGGATGTCGGTGAACAGCAGATCGAACGCCCGGCCCTCGCGAAGATAGCCTAGCGCCTCGTCGCCGTCGCTGGCGGCGGTAACCGCGAAGCCCGCGTCGCCGAGGTCCTCGAACGCCAGTTCGCGCACGAGCAGCTCGTCCTCGACCAGGAGCACGCTGCTCATACCTTGCGATCCTGCATTCGCCCACACCCTCCGCTTGCGGAGGGATCAACCGTGGAAACAGGGATTTGTTCCCGCCGCGCAAAGGAAGGGGCCCGCGACCGATGGTCGCGAACCCCTTCCGTATGTCCGGTCCGCCCGCAGGCGGAACGCGTTCGGCTTACTCGCCGCCGGCGCGACGCGCAGCCGCGGCGACCGCTTCGGTCGTCGGGTTGCCGAGCGACAGCTCGCGGCCGTTCGGGAAGCGGATCTCCGCCGCCGAGGCGCGGGTGTCCCCGTCGCGGGCGCGGAACGCGTCGACGATGATCTCGGTGCCCGCGGGCAGCGAGTTCCTGTTCCAGCCGCGGCGGAGCAGCGCGCTCGGCGCACCGCCCTCGACGCGCCAGCGCTGGACGCGGCCGTTGACGTTGGCATCGATGTGGATCCACGAGTGCGGGTTGACCCACTCGAACTTCACCACCTTGCCTTCGAGCCGGATCGGCTTGTTGCGGTCGAACTCGGTCGCGAACGAGTGGTGCGCGACAGCCGCGCCGGCGGCGCCCACTGCGAGCACCGCGCCGATCGCGGCAGCGGTCCACTTCTTCATGGTCATGGCTTGGTACTCCTTAAGTCACTAATGCGGGTCGTGTATTGTTATTGGGAAGCTGCGGCGCCTTCTGCGGGTGCCGATCCTTCCTCGAGCAGGTCGCCGTATAGCAGTTGCTCACTGAACGGAACGCAACGGAACTCGAGCAGCTGGGCGTTCGGTTCCAGGCGCCGGTAAAGCGGCATCGAAACAGTCCACGCCCGGGTGTAAAGTTCCGGGTCCTCGATCGTGGCGCTGTACTGGATGTGATTGTCGCCCATCTTGGTAAAGCGCTCCGTCACCGTGGCGGTGTGCGACAGGTAGTTGCCGGCCCGGTCGAGCCAGGTCACGCCGTTGGGCTCCATCACGCCCTTGGGCAGCTTCACTTCGCCGGGGCCCTGCGACAGCGTGACGACGACCAGCGTGTCGCCTTCCCACTTGCCGTACGAGGTGCCCATCCAGGTGTCGATCGGCGGGATCTCGACGTCGCGCATCTCGATCACGCGGTTGGCGTTGGCGTACTCGTACACCATCAGCATGTCGTCGTTGCCGCCCTGCACGATCTGGAACGGGTAGGGCAGGTAGGTCGCACGGGGGATGCCCGGCAGGTAGCAGGCCGCTTCCGGATCGTGGTTGATCAGGTTCTGGCGGTGCTGGGCGAGCCGCGCGAGCGCCTCGGACTTGTAGGGGATCGTGCCGCCTTCGACCACGCCGAGGCCGGCCGGGATCGCGCCGGTCGCGCCGACCTGGCGGTCAGCCACGGGGTTCGGGCCCGCGGCGTGCGGCTCGAGGTTCCAGTTGGCGGTGTTCATCGCCTGCCAGATGCCGTTCAGGTTCGGCTTGCCGTCGATGGTCGCGGGCTGCTGCACGCCGGCCTGGGCGAACGCGGGGCCGGCGGCAACGGTCATGAGCGCCGCTGCCGTGGCTGCCAGAATCGAAAGTCTCTTCATTCCCCCAACTACCTCTCTTGTTGGTTATCGCTAGCGCGATAGCGAATAGGTGATGATCGTGCCACCGGCATTGATGGCGACGTACTGTTTGCCGCTGCGGCCCCGATAGGTCATCGGATTGGCGTTGGCGTTAGCGCGCAGCTGGGTCTCCCACAACTGCTGTCCGGTTGCCGCGTCGAAGGCGCGGAATCTGCGGTCGTTGGTCGCGCCGACGAACACCAGCCCGCCGCCGGTCACCGTCGGGCCAGCGCTGCCGGAATTGCCGACCAGCCGCTTGCCCTCGGGCAGTTCGTCCATCACGCCGAGCGGCACCGACCAGGCGATCGCGCCGGTGGCGGCGTTGACCGCGACCAGTTCGCCCCACGGTGGCTTGTAGCACGGCGCCTGCGGGCCCTGCGCGCGGCCTTGCGCGTCGTACTGGCCCGACAGCGGGGCGCTGAAAGAGAAGAACGGGCCCTTTCCGTCGACGCTTGCGCGGTCGTAGGGCTGGTCCGAGCTGTTGTAGTCGAAGCTGTAGGGTTCGTTGGATACGCGCCGCTCGACCCACCCGACCAGCGAGGTGTCCTGCGCGTTGACGTAGACGAGGCCAGTGGTCGGGTCGGCCGCGACGCCGCCCCAGTTGACCCCACCGGTCCCGCCCGGAAGCTGGATCGTCGAGCGCGGCGGCGCGCCTGCGGCCTTGAACATGAACGGGGTGTAGGGCCCGTAGTTGAGGAACCCGCCGGCCTTGTCCCACATCGCGCGGCAGGCCGCGGCATGCTCGGGCGTGGTGTCCTCGGCGTCGACCACGTCGTCGAAGGTCAGGCTCACACGGCTCAGCGGCGGCGTGTTGACCGGGAACGGCTGCGTCGGGTGGTAATACTCGCCGGGCACGTCGCCCGCGGGCACGGGACGCTCCTCGATCGGCAGGTGCGGCTCGCCGGTCTCGCGATCGAGCACGAAGAACAGGCTGGTCTTGTTGATCGAGGCAATGACCGGCCGGCCGTTGACCTCGATCAGCGCGCCCGCCGTCGGCTGGTCGACGTCCCAGATGTCGTGGTGCACCGTCTGGAAGTGCCACTTGTACTCGCCGGTCTTGTAGTCGAGCGCGACCAGCGAATTGCCGAACAGGTTGCTGCCCGGCCGCTCGCCGCCCCAGTAGTTGGGCGCGGGCGAGCCGAGCGGGATGATCACGATGCCTTGCTTGAGGTCGACCGGGGCGTTGAAGGCCCACATGTTGGTGCCAGAGCGGCCTTTCCAGCCGTTGCCCCAGGTCTCGTTGCCGGGCGTGCCGGGCTGCGCGACCGAGGCGAATTCCCACAGCTTGCGTCCGGTGCGCACGTCGAAGCCGCGGGTGTTGCCGGGGTCGCCCGGCTGGTTCTCGAGCGTTGCCGCGCCGATGATCGCGACGTCTTCGGCGATCGTCGGCGTGCCGCCGTAGCCGAGGCCGACGTCGATGATCCCGCCTTCGCCGAAGCCGGCCGAAAGCTGGCCGTTGGCCGCGTCGAGCGCGAGCATCTTGCTGCCCGACATCACGATGATGCGCGCGGGGGTTGCGGTATCGCCCGGCCAGTAGCTGACTCCGCGCGTCGATGCGTTGATCGGCTGCCCGTTGGCGCCGTTGGGCATCGTGAAGACCCACTTTTCCTGCCCGGTGTCGGCATCGAGCGCGACGACGCGGCCGCCGGCGGGAATGTACATCGTGCCGTCGATCACGATCGGCACCGCGGTGGTGAACGAGCGGAAGGGGTAGTTCCACGCCTCGGTCAGCTGCGCCACGTTGCCGCGATTGATGTCGTCGAGCGGGGAGAAGCGCGTCGCGGCCTGGTCGCGGTTGATCGTGCGCCAGTCGCCTTCGGGCATCGCATTCTGCGCGATCGCAGCACTGCTTGCGGCGACCAGCAATGATGTCGCGAGCCCAAGGCCCCGTGCGACCCGCATGGCAAACCCTCCCGAACCTTGATCGGGCCGCCTGCCGCGGGTGGCTGGCGACCTCGTCGTTGATTCTGTCCTACGGTCCGTCGCCAGCTTTGACAATGGCCTGACGTGCCTCGGATGGTCGTTGATTGTCGCATTTTGTATCGCGAAAATTGCGCCGGCCTTGTGTTCCAACGGAATCCCGTTGCGCGCTTGCGACAGGCAGACATAGTCAATCAAAAACGCCTTGACGGGGCTTGGCGGGAGGCGTTGGGGGCGTTAGCGGATTGCGCCGCGTCAAAGCGGACGGGCGAAGACCCGCGTAACCCGGTGTAACTGCTGCGGTTACGGTAATTTACTCGGCAGCGGAGCATTCGTGCCCCATGCTGGGCCGTCGGGGGGATTCGCATCTCCGGGGCCGGGTGCTCCGGCGGACTGAAAACAGGGGAAGAGAGTTCTCTGATGGGCGACTTGCTATTCAACTTTACCGAGTGGCTGCGGAACACGCCGCTCAACGATCTCGCGCTGAGCATCGGGGAATCCGCGCCGACACTGTGGATCGGCGAGCATTTCTACGCGATCCCGATCTTCCAGGTCATTCATATCCTGGCGATCTCGGCCTCGTTTGCGTCGGTCCTGATGATCAACGCGCGGATGCTGAATCTCGCCGGGCACAGCTCGCTCGAGGATACCACTGCGCGCTACCTGCGCGTGATCTGGTGGTCGCTGGCGGTGCTGATCCTGTCGGGCGCGCTGATGATCATCGGCGAGCCGATCCGCGAGCTGATCAACGCGGTGTTTTGGGTCAAGATGATCCTGTTCGTGACCGCGGTGCTGTTCACCATCTGGTTCCACAAGGGCATGGCCAAGCGCTTCGCCGGCAAGGCTCAGGCCTCGGCCGGTGCGAAGCTGGCGGGCGTCGTGCTCGTCGTCCTGTGGTGCATGATCATGACCGGTGGGCGTTGGATCGCCTACAATCCGGGCTGAGGGGGCTTTCAATGTCGTTTTATCCCGAACCGACCAACATCTGGGAATCGATCGAGTACTCCTCGCTCGGCATCACGATCGCCGAATCGACGTGGATGTTCCCGACCATCGAGACGATCCACGTGATTGCGCTCGTCACCGTGATCGGCACCATCGCGCTGGTCGATCTGCGGCTGATCGGCGTGAAGGGCCACGCCCTGCGCGTCTCGCAGCTGGCGAAGGACACGCTGCCGTGGACCTGGGGCGCGTTCGCGCTCGCCGCGATCACCGGCCTGCTGTTGTTCGTCAGCAAGGCCAGCAGCTACATGATCAATCCGTGGTTCCTGGCCAAGCTGGCGATGCTGGCACTGGCCGGGCTCAACATGATGTACTTCCACATGACCACCTGGCGTGCCGTGGACCATTGGGAGCTCGACCCGACGTTCCCGGCGGCGGCCAAGGTTGCGGGGTGGCTGTCGCTGGTCTTCTGGCTCGTGGTGGTGTTCTGCGGGCGCATGATCGGCTTCACGCTCGGCATCTTCTTCTGAGACCGGGCCGGCCGTGAGCCAACGGAAAGGCCGCCCTCCGGGGCGGCCTTTTTCGTTTGAAGAGCAACCGATCTCGGGCATGATCGCGCGAACGGCGGCGAGGTGCTCGATGGACGACGGCGCAGAGCGGATACCGATCGATCTCGGCTACGAAGTCGCCGCGTCGGCGGAGGCCGCGGACCAGCGGGTGACGGTCAGGAACGACGGTACCTTGGTGATCGACATCCTCGGCGCCCAGCCGTGCGCGCCCGATCCGGTAACCGAGGACGAGATCGTGGTCTGCGCAGCGGCTCCCGAAGACGCGAGTCCGCTCCCGCCGCCACCGCCTGCGAGAAACCCGGTCGACCGTTTCAGCGACGCGCTGACCTTCAAGCTCGGCGGGATCGAACTGGGCCTGATCAAGCGTCCTGACGGACAACGCGCGCTCGGCCTGCGGACGGAGTTCTAGCTTGGAGCCGTCCGCTTGCAGGGGGACCCCAGGCGGAACGTTGCGCAGCACCGGGAATTGGTTGTGCTGAAGGAGCCAGCCATGTCCAATATTCCCAGTTCCGCCATGCCGCATGCCTGGGCCCATGATGACGCCGACGAGGAGGCGAGGGGGGAACGCGAGAGCGCACCGCGCGGGCCCTCGCTGGCAGCGCTCGCCGGGATCGGCGCGCTCGTCTACCTGTTCTACCGCGCGGTTCGTTAGCGGGCCCGCGGACCGCGGGTGGAAACCGTTTTCCTACGCTGGGTCGCATGTGTAATGAACGTGATTCGCGTTTTGTTCTCGCAGGAGACCGCGGATCATGGGCCTCTTCAACTACTGCCGCTGCCACCACGCCCGATGGCCGCATACGGACCGGCGTAAGGCGACACTTCCGGACGAAAGTGACGGATTGCGGTTGCGAAAGCGACACTTCGCCATGCAAGGTGACGGTCGCGGCACCTAAAGTGACGGTTTCGGCGGAAAATGCCCCCTGGACCGTGTCTCACGTGTCAACACCCCCCGACGGGGCGCTGCCCGCCACCGGCGACTCGCCCGCCAGGAAGCGCGCGATCAGTCCGGCAGCGCGAACACGTAGAGCGCCGAGCTGTTGACCGGGGGCAGCTGCGTCTCGGGGATCACGTCGGGCACCCCGAACGCCAGCGGGTTGCCGTGTCCGGTGACGATCGCGACGTACTGCTTGCCGTCGACCGCGTAAGTGATCGGCGAGGCGTTGGGGACGCCGGTCACGCCGCTGCTCCACAGTTCCTTGCCGGTCGCCTGGTCGTAGGCGACGAACTGGCGGTCCATCCAGCCGGTGAACAGCAGCCCGCCGGCGGTGGTCAGGATGCCCATGTCGGGCGTCTGGCGGCGCCGCGTCTCCCACACGATCTCGCCGGATTGCATGTCGATCGCCTGGAGCACGCCGTGCATCCCGTCGCTGCCCGGGCGCGGCGCGTAGCGCACGTTCACGCCGCTGCTCAGGAACCCGTCCTCCGCCGGCACCATCAGCATGCAGATGTCGCGCGCGTTGACGAACAGCAGCCGGGTGCTCGGGTTGAACGAGGTCGGGCTCCAGTTGCGTCCGCCGCCGGCGTGCGGGCACATGAACACCGGATCGCGATCGCGGCCGGGCAGCTTGTCCGGATCGGGGGTCTTGTCGCCGGTCACCGGGTCGATCGCCACGATGAAGTCCTGCAACCCCATGTCGACCGTCTTGAGGTAGTGCCCGGTCTCGGCCTCGAGCGCGTCGAACAGCCCTTCCTTGCCCCCGGTGATCACCACCCGCTTCTGCTCGCCGTCGATCTCGAGCGTGCCGATCACGCGGTCGAACACCCAGTCGAGATCGTACTGGTCGTTCTTCATGTGCTGGAAGTACCACACCAGCTTGCCGGTCCGCGGCTCGAACGCCAGTGTCGAGTTGGTGAACAGCGCGTCGTTGTTCATCCCCGGCTTGAGATCGCGCAGCGGACCGGTGTCGTAGCTTTGCGCCACGCCCCACAGCGCGAGCCCGGTCTCGGCGTCGTAAGTGCCCGAGGTCCACTGCGACCCGCCGCGCCGCTCGTCACCGGGAATGCCGTTCCACGAATCGCCCCCCGGCTGGCCGGGCTTGGCGACGGTCTCGAACTCCCACAGCTTCTCGCCGCTCCCGGCATCGAACGCGACGATCAGGCCGCCGCCGGGAGCCTGGCTGGCGAGCCCCTGCATGACCACGCCGTCGGCCGCGAGCGGCCCGCCGGGCACGCGCATGTTCGGCTTGTCGGTCAGCGCCACGTCCCACACCTGCCGTCCGGTGCGCGCGTCGAGCGCGACCATGTGGCCGTCGGAGGTCGCGGTGAACAGCTTGTCGCCGTACAGCGCGATGGTCTTCTTCGAGCTCAGCGGCGTGCCGTCGGGCAGGCGGCGCTGGTAGTGCCACAGCACATGTCCGTCGGCCGCGTCGAACGCGAACACGCTGTCGCCGTAGCCGAACACGTAGAGCACTCCGTCGCGCACCAGCGGCTCGTTCATGTTGGCGCCCGGCGGCAGGCCCTGCGCCCAGGCGACGTGCAGGCTGGTGACGTTGCCGGTGTCGATCTGCCGCAGCGGCGAGTAGCCGAGCCCCTGGTGGCTGCGCCGCCAGGTCAGCCAGTTCTCGGGCGCCGGATTGGACAGCATCTCCTCGGTCACCGGGGTGTAGTTGGCGAACCGGTCGGGCGCGGCGGGCCAGGGCGGCAGCGTGTGGCCCTCGGCGAGGCCGCCCACACCGACGCTGTCCCGGTCGCCCACGGGCGGAGCTGGAGGAATGACAATGCCGGCGAGCGTCATCTGCTCGGCGGTGGCGGGCACCGCGCGGCCGCCGTTGTCGGCGCCGTTCTCCTTGAGGATCAGCGCAAGCAGTGCCGCGTAGGTCTCGTCAGAGAGGCTGCCCGCCGCGGCCGGCGGCATCGACGAATGCATGTAGTCCGAAACCTGCGCCAGCGGCGCATCGCCCCACTTGTTGAGGAACGCGGCGCCCTTCAGCGCGGGGGCGAACTGGCTGCCGGTGAGCTGCTCGCCGTGGCAGGCGGCGCAATTGGTGGCGTAGGCAGCGCGGCCGCGCTCGACCTGGGCGGCGAAGTCAGCAGCGGGTGCAGGTGTGGGAGCGGGCGCGCCGTGTGCCAGCGCGTTCGTTGCTCCGCCGATCAGCGCCGCCAGCGCGCCCGACGCCGGCAAGAGCCTGCGAGTGTTGGATGCTCCCGTCATTCACTGTCCCCTTGCGTCTACGCGCAACCGACTCCCTCCACTTTAAGGGGGAGGGTAGGGGTGGGGTGTGCCACGTCGGCGAGGCGGACGCGAGGCCCTGCGGCCTCGCTCCCCCACTCCCTGACCCCCTCCCCGCCGGGGAGGGGGAATGGGTTCAGTCCCCGCCGGCGCCGATGCCGAGCGGACCCGCCACCCGCGCCTCGTAAGTCGCGGTGTAGAGCTTGTCCTTCGCCTCGCCGATCCATGGGCCCTTGCCCGAGCCGTCGGCGTCGAGGATCATCGTCTCGTTCGGGCCGAGGTCCTTCATCGCCGGCCATTGCGGCAGCCCGTTGCCGTTCGGGTTGCCGGTCCGCGCGAAGTTGACGAAGTACTGCGAGACCTGGTCGGCGAACGCCTCCTCGCGTGCGTTGCCGGCCATCAGCGTGACCGAGCTGCCGCCGGGGAAGGTGCGCGGCGCGGCGAGGTTGTCGAACACGTAGGGAATCTCGCCGGTGTGCGCCGAGCCGAGATCGCGCTTGTCGGGATCGTACAGCGGATCGTGGGTGAAGAAGTAGTGCCACGACTGCTTGCCGATCTTGGCCTGCTGCTCGGCGAACAGCCGCATGTGCCAGCTCAGCGTGTCGGTGAAGGGCTGCACCGCTTGCGCCTGCGCCTCGGCGTCGGTCGTCGCCGGGTAGGCGGCGAGGCCGAGCGCGGCCTGCGCGCCCCAGCGCTGCCCCGCGCCGCTGCGCCACGCGTCGGCGGTGGTCGGCGGGCCCGCCGCGAACGAGCCCTCGTCGGCATTCGAGCCGGCCAGCACATCGACCGGGTTCTGCCGGCCTTCGGCGAAGGTGATCGACAGGTCCTCGGTAATGATCTTGCCGTCGACGATCATGCCGTGCCCGCGCAGCTTCTGCTGCACCTCGGCAGCGGGCAGCGCGCGCAGCTGCGCCAGCGTTTCGGCGCCGATCTGGCGCGCGTTGGCAAGGCCGCGCAGCTCGGCCGAAGCCGGCTGGTTGCCGAACCCGCCTGGGCCCGGGGGCGGGGCGGGGGTGCCGGCCGGGGGCGGGGGTGGCAGGGTGGCGCCTTCGACGTGGTTCGGGGTCATCGTCGCAATGCCCAGGCCCATCCACGCCCCGCTCTGCGCGATCGCGCGCTCGAACGTGCCACGCGCGCCGGCCGCACCGGCCAACCCGCCGTTCATCGCCGCGCCGGCGCTCTCGCCGAACAGCGTGATGTTGTTCGGGTCGCCGCCGAACGCCGCGACGTTGGCCTTGAGCCCCTTGTACGCCGCGATCGCGTCACCCAGCGCCGGGTTGCCCGCCGCGCCGCCGCCCTCGGCGGTCAGCTCCGGGTGCGAGAAGAAGCCGAAGGGGCCGACGCGGTAGTTGAGCGTGACCATGACCACGCCTTTTGCGGCGAGGTTGTCGCCCTCGCTGAACGGCGCGTTGCCCCCGCCTTCGTTGTAAGCGCCGCCATAAAGCCAGACCATCACCGGCAGCTTCTCGCCCGCCTGCTTGGCCGGGGTCCAGATGTTGAGGTTGAGGCAGTCCTCGCTCATCCCGGTGAAGTTCTCGGTGTCGGTCGCGCCGTTCGGCGGAAAGCGGGTCGGCGCCGGGTTCTGCATGCAGACGTTGCCGTACTTGCTGCCGTCGCGCACGCCTTCCCAAGCCACGGGCGCCTGCGGCTGCGCGAAGCGCAGCTGGCCGACCGGCGGCGCGGCGAACGGAATGTTCTTGAACACCGTCACGCCCTCGGCCTTGCCGGCCGCACCCTTGATCAGGCCCTGCTGCGTGCGCACCGGCTCGGCGGTGCCGACGGCCTGCCCGTGCGCGGCCGAGGCGCCCGCCAGCATCGAGCAGGCGAGCAGGAAACGAACTGTGCTTTTCATTGGGCCTCTTCCCTGGTTTGCAACCCGCGCGCGGCGCGCGAGGATGTGATGTATCCGCGAAGCTGAACGTTGCCTTCGTGGCACGCATATTCGAACAGCTTGTAGTCGTCGTCGCGCTGCCAATCGAGCCGCACGGTCCACGGCGCGGTGAACACGACCGGATCGCTGTAGGTCGCCTCGTAGACGATCGTGTCGTGCCCGGTCATGATAAAGCGCTCGACGAGCTTCGCTTCCTTGCTCTGCGGCGTGTTGTTGCCCGGGGGCGAGCCCCAGGTGCCCACGTTGACCGGCGAGGACTGCGGGCTGAACCTGGTCGTCTCGACCACCAGCGTGTTGCCGTCCTCCCAATGCCCGCGGCTCTCGCCGAGCCAGTTCTCCATCTGCACCGGCACGCCCGGGCGGCCGTCGGTCGGGATGATCCGGGTTTCGTGGACCATCTCCATCCGGATCGCGACCATGCCCGGCGCCTGGAAGATGCGCATGCCGTTGTTGTAGTTGAACGGGAACATCGAGGCCGGCAGCCCGCGGCTGATGCAGCGGTCCCAGATGTCGAAGTCGGCCGGGCTGTCGTAGGTCTGACCGGCGATATAGCTCGAGCGTTTGGTCGCCTGGCGCCGCTTGCCCTCCTCGGTCAGCGGCGGGAGGCGGCCGTCAGGCGGATCGATCACGAACGCGGTGCGGCGATTGGCGGTGCCCGGCTCGACCCAGTGGCCCATGCCGATCGTCTCGTCGCTGATTTCCTTGTCGTACTGCGCCCCGCGCTGCGCGAGCATCGCCTGGCGCGCGGCGTATTCCTCGTCATTGAGGAAGTACCGCCCGGCCTGCTCGGGCGGGCGCTGCAGCGGGGTGAAGTTGAGGTGGTCGACGGGCCAGGTGCCGCGCAAGTCGGGCTCGCCCCACGCGGTCTGCGCCGGGCGGTAATCGCGCGGCACCGCCGGGACAGTAACGAGGTCCTGCTCCTGCGCCGAAACGGGGATCGCGGATGCGAGCGCGGCGAGCAGAGCGCTCGCCGCAATGCACCCGGGCACCCGCCGGCGGATCACTGGCCGCCGCCCGCCTGGGCCTGCGCCGCTTGCGCCCGCTCGGCGCGCGAAGCGGTGACGAAGTTGCGGACTTGCACGTTGCCTTCGTGGCAGGCGTACTCGTAGATTCCGAAGTCGTCGTCGCGCTGCCACTCGAGCCGGGCGGACCACGGCTGGGCGAACACCACCGGGTCGGTCCAGGTGAACTCGTAGACGATCGAGTCCGGCCCGGTCATCGTGAACCGCTCGACCATCTTCGCCTGCTCGCTCACCGGCGTGTCGTTCTCGCCGGGCGAACCGGTCGTGCCGATGTTCGTGGCCGAGGGGCCGGGCTTGAGGTTGGTCGTCTCGACCACCAAGGTGTTGCCGTTCTCCCAATGCCCACGGCTCTCGCCCATCCAGTTGTGGATCTGCGCCGGGATCGCCGGACGGCCATCCGTCGGGATGATCCGCGTCTCGTGGACCATCTCCATCTGCAGCGCGACTACGCCGGGCGACTGGAAGATGCGCATCCCGTTGTTGTACATGAACGGGAACATCGACGCCGGCAGCCCGCGGGTGATGCAGCGGTCCCAGCTATCGAAGTCGAGCCACGTGTCGAACGGCTGCCCGCGGCGCCAGGTCGAGCGCATCTCGCCCGACAGCCGCTTGCCCTCGGCGGTGTACTCGGGGAGGCGGCCGTTGGCCGGCGAGGTGATCCACGAGGTCCGCCGGTTGGCGCTGGCGACTTCGGCCCAGTGACCGATGCCCATAGTCCCCTGGCTGTCTTCGTTCTGGTAGCGCTGGGCGAGCTGTTGCACCGCCGCGTCGCGTGCCGCGAACTCCTCCTGTGTCAGGTAGGCCCGGTTGCCTTGCGCCGGATCGCGCTGAAGCGGGGTGCGGCCGTTGAGGTGGTCGATCGGCCAGCCACCGCGCAAGTCGGGCTCGCCCCACGAGGTCGCCTTCGCCTTGTAGTCGGTCGGCACCGGCTGGACGACGGTGAGGTCTGGCTTCTGCGCCAGCACCGGCGCGGCGAGGCCGGCCACGGCGGCCAGCAACACGAACGAACGCTTCATCGCAGGGCCTCCTTACCTGGCCGGCAACGCGAAGGTCACGTAGCGGCTAGTCCCGGGGGTCGGGTTGCCGCGTTGCGCGAACAGCCCGTCGCCGCCGACCGGCAGCGTCACGTACTGCCGCCCGCCGGCCTCGTAGACCGCGGGCACGCCCTCGGTGCCGGCGTCGAGCTTGTGCTCCCACAGCACCGCGCCGGTCGCGGCGTCGCGCGCGCGGAAGGTGCGGTCACCGGCGGTGCCGACGAACAGCAGGCCGGATGCGGTCGCCACCGGCCCGCCACGCGGCGCCTGGCTGCCGACGTTGGCGTGGCCTTCGGCCAGCGGCTGCAGGCTGTCGCCGTTGGGGATGCGGTAGAGGATGTTGCCGGTGTTCATGTCGTAGGCGGTCAGGAACGAGAACGGCGGCTTGATCGCGACCATCCCGTTCGGCTGCAGCATGAAGTCGACCGGCGAAGTGTACGGGTAGGTGTCGGGCTGCGCGTTGGGCATGCGCTCCTTGGCGCGCGCCTCGGCCTCGGCGTTGGGCAGCGGGTTGAGCTTGATCACCACCGGGATCTCGCGGCTGACCACGAAGAACCGCTGGGTCAGCGGGTCGACCGCGCTGTTGCCGAAGTTCACGCCGCCGTTGTGCCCGGGCATCGAGATCGACCCGCGCACGCTCGGCGGGGTGAACAGGCCCTCGTTGCGGCTGGCGAGGATCTTCTCGCGCAGCGCGGCCTGGTCGGCCTCGGGCAGCAGCGGGTTGATGTCGTCGACCGTGAAGCTCTGCCGAGCGAACGGCTGCGGCCAGGTCGGGAACGGCTGCGTCGGGCTGGCATGCTCGCCGGGCACGTCGGACGCCGGGACCGGCCGCTCCTCGATCGGCCACACCGGCTCGCCGGTGCGACGGTCGAACACGAACACGAAGCCATGCTTGGCGGCGAGGATCACCACCGGGATCTGCTTGCCGTCCTTGGTGATGGTCATCAGCTTCGGCGCGTTGGGCAGGTCGAAGTCCCACAAG
>DATDLP010000538.1:0-19329 GCA_036519255.1 Croceibacterium sp. | reverse complement strand
GCCGCTTCTTCCAGAGCGAAGGCCAGACCGGCCGGCTCGCCTCGATCACCGGTCCGCAGACGCTCGACACCGCAGGCTGGCTCCCGGCCAAGGAAGAGCTGCCCTATTCGATCGGATTCGAGAACGCCGAGGGCGGTAGCGGCTATGTGAACGAGATCCAGATCGTCACCGAGCTCGACGCCGATCTCGACCCGCGCAGCTTCGAGTTCGGCGACATCAAGCTCGGCGACATCTCGATCGACGTGCCCGACGGGCGCTCGAGCTTCCAGACCGAGATCGATTTCACCCAGACCCGCGGCTTCGTGCTGCGGATCAGCGCGGTGCTCGACCTGTACCAGCAGCCCGCGCGCGCGAGCTGGCTGTTCCAGGCGATCGATCCGCTCACCGGCGAGG
The DNA here is from genome assembly GCA_036519255.1 of Croceibacterium sp. Lineage (GTDB taxonomy): Bacteria > Pseudomonadota > Alphaproteobacteria > Sphingomonadales > Sphingomonadaceae > Croceibacterium_A. The sequence continues at coordinate 18,936 of DATDLP010000538.1, read as the reverse complement.
TGCTCGAGGACACCACCCGCGGCCTGCTCGCGCCGAACAACGCGCTCGGCATCGGGGCCGGGTTCGTCAATTACACGATCAAGCCCGGGGCGGATCTCGAAACCGGCGATCGCATCAATGCCTCGGCGCGCGTGCTGATGACCGGCTACGCGCCCGAGGACACCGAGGTGCTCAGCCAGGCGATCGACGCCGGGGCGCCGACCAGCCGCATCGCGGTCGCGCGGATCGGGACGACCGACGACTTCCAGGTGAACTGGAACGTGACCGACGACAACGGCGGCTCGGGCGTCAAGCACGTCACGCTTTACGTTGCCGAGAACGGCGGCGACTTCCGCATCTGGCAGCGCATGCTGACCGACGCGAGCGGCACGCTGGTGTTCGAAGGCGAAGCCGGGAAGACCTACGAGTTCCTCGCGCTGGCGACCGACGTCGCCGGCAACCGCGAGCTGCCCAAGCCCGGCGTCAACGCGGTCGCCGACGGCTCGTCGGTCAACCTCGGCGCGCTGCCCGGTGTCCCCGGCACGACCCCGCCGGACTTCGGCCAGGCCCCGGCGCCTTCGCCCGAGCCCTCGACCAACGCGTTGGTCCTGGCCGCCGAGGCCAACGTCCCGGCGGCCGACCCGCTGACCTCGCCGAGCGAGTTCGATCGGGTGGTCAATCCGTTCGTCGCGCGCGCCTTCGCCACCGGCGTGGGCCAGAGCGCGGCCGGGATCGGGCCGATGGCGATCGTCGAGACCCCCGACGGCGATTTCCTGATCTCGGGTGGCGCCAACCGCGGCAGCCTGTGGCGCTTCGACCCGCGCGGCGGCGCGGCAGGCGAGCCGCTCGCCACACTCGACGTGCCGATCTTCAACATGGCGTTCGACGGCGAGGGCCGGTTGTGGGCGACCACCGGCGGCGGGGCGCTGGCGCTGCTCGATCCGGCGACCGGGCAAATCCTCGACCGGTTCGGCGACGGGGTGACGATCGCGCTCGCGGTGCACCCGGAGACGGGACAGATCTTCGTCTCGACCAACGAGGGCATTTCCACCTTCGATCCCGCTACCGGGCTGCTCGAGCAGTGGAGCCGCGACGAGAACCTGCGCGTCGGCAGCCTCGCGTTCGACGGTGAGGGCAATCTCTGGGCGGTTACCTGGCCTGACCGCACCCAGGTGGTGCGCTTCACCGACCGCAAGCGTGCCGAGACCATGCTGACCTTCGAGGCTCCGGCGGATTCGCTCGCCTTCGGCCAGCAAGGCACCGCGCTGGAGGGCCTGCTGTTCGTTTCGCACACCTCGGGCGCGATCGGCGACGATGGGCTGGCCGCGCAGGGCAGCGAGCTGACGATGGTCGATCTCGCCACGCTGCGCCGCGTCGCGGTGGCGAGCAGCGGCTCGCGCGGCGATGTCGTGCATACCACGAGCGACGGCCGCCTGTTGATCAGCCAGTCGAACCAGGTCGACGTGGTCGCCCCGGCGACCGCGCCGACGGTGGTCGCGACCAACCCGCCGGCGGGCGCGCAGATCGCGCTGCCGCAGCCGTTCCTCTCGGTGACCTTCGACCAGGACATGTTCGCCGGCGCGGCCAATGCCGCGGGCTCGGTGCTTAACCCGCAGTACTACACGCTGCAGGGCGCCGTCACCGGCGCGCAGGCGATCCGCTCGGTGACCTACGACGCGACGACGCGCACGGCCTACATCGCGTTCGGCTCGCTGCTGCCCGACGCCTACACGCTGACCGTGGGCGCGGCGCTGACCAGCCAGAACGGGCAGCGGCTCGGGGCCAACTACGCGACGCAGTTCGAGGCGTTCGACGACATCTCGGCGCTGGTCGACGTGACCTTCAGCAACACCCGGCTCGACCGCCTGACCGGCACGATCACTTACGAGGTCATGGTCACAAACCGCACCGACGGGCCGATCCGGCTGCCCGCGCTGCTGACGATCGATCCTCTCGGCGGGTTCACCGGCGTTCCGGTCGACGCGGCCGGGCAGAGCGACGACGGCCGCTGGCTGGTCGACCTTGCCGGCTCGCTGCCGCCCGACGGAATCCTCCAGGCCGGACAAGCGACCAGCGGCCGCACGGTGTCGATCTCGACCGGCGGCAACCAGCGGCTGTCGTTCGCGACCGGGATCGTCGCCGGGATGGTGCCCAACACGGCGCCGGTGTTCACCAGCACTCCGCCGGCGGCCGCGACGATCGGCCAGGCGCTGAGCCACCAGGTCGCGGCGACCGATGCCGAAGGCCATGCGATCGTGTTCGGGCTGCTGAGCGGCCCGGCGGGCATGACGATCGATGCGACGACCGGCCTGCTCACCTGGACTCCCCCGGCAGGCGCGTCGGCCGAGACCGCGGTCGTGGTCGAGGCGTTCGACACTCGTGGCGCGGTCTCGCTGCAGCGCTTCGTGCTCGCGGTCGCAGGTGGCAACCGTGCGCCGACCTTCACGATCGCGCCGTCACGGATCGAGGGCGCCGAGAGCGGGCTGTTCGAATTCCAGCTCGCCGCGGTCGATCCCGACCTCGACGCGCTGACCTATTGGGCCGACGGGCTGCCCGCCGGCGCGTCGTTCGATCCGGCGACGCGGATCTTCTCGTGGCTGAGCGACTTCCAGTCGGCCGGCACCTATTCGGTGCGATTCTTCGTCACCGACGGGACCGACCGGGACGAAGTCGTGGTCGATCTGCTGGTGGCCGAGCTCAACGAGCCGCCGCAAGTCGTGGTCCCGGCCGACCGCGTGGCGCAGGAAGGCGCGGTCATCCACTTCCGTATCCAGGCGCGCGCCGAGAGCGACCGCGAGCTGACCTTCGCCAGCGACGGATTGCCGTTCGGCGCCACGCTGAATCCGACGACCGGCGAGTTCGAGTGGGTGCCGAGCTATATCCAGGCCGGGGTCTATACCGTGCCGTTCTTCGTCAGCGACGGCGAGGCGGTGGTCGCGTTCGAAACGAAGATCACCGTGCTGCCGGCCAACGCCGCGCCGGTGTTCGACCAGCAGGACGGCTGGCAGGTGCTCGAAGGGCAGCAACTGGTCTTTACCGCCTTTGCGTTCGATCCCGACAACCCGTACTATACCCCGGCGCTGCGCACCGCCGACGGCACCGTCGAGCAAACCACCAATCTGCCACAAACCGTTACCGTAGAAGCGATCGGCGCGCTGCCGGAGGGCGCGACGTTCGACCCGGTGACGCTCGAGCTGCGCTGGGCGCCGACCAACGGCCAGGCCGGGACCTACGAGTTTCGCTTCCGGGCGACCGACACCGGCGGCGACACCCCGCTCACCAGCGAGATCGTCGTGCCGGTCACGGTGTTCAACCAGAACCGCCGGCCCTCGGTCACGCCGATCGAGAACGTCACGGTTCCCAAGGACACCGTGCTCGAGATCCCGGTCGAGGCGTTCGATGCGGACGGCAACCCGCTCGTTCTGCGCGCGGTCAACGAGAGCCCGTTCCGTCCGCTGCCCGAGTTCGTCACCTTCATCGACAACGGCGACGGCACCGGCACGATCCGCCTGGCACCCGGCGCCAACCAGCGCGGCGACCACACCATCGTGGTCATCGCCACCGACAACGGCGACGGTCTCGGCGAGCCGCTCAGCGGCGGTTACACGTTCAACATCAGCGTCACGAGCCCGAACGAGGCGCCGGTGCTGTCCCATCTGGGCACCGCGGTCGCGGTCGTCGGCGAGACGCTGCGCGTACCGGTTTTCGTCGCCGACATGGACCAGGACGCGCTCAGCTATCTCGTCTCGGGGTTGCCCGGTGCGACGATCACCGCGACCGGGGTCTATGGTCAGGCGCTGCTCGAGTGGACGCCCGTCGCGGGCCAGATCGGCACCCACGACGCGGTGGTCACGGCGACCGACAGCGGCAACGGCGTCGGCGCGGCGGCCAGCGACAGCGCGACGTTCCGGGTGGTCGTTCGCGCCGCCAACACCGCACCGCAAATCGCACCGGTCGGCGACAGGCAAGCGACCGAAGGCCAGCCGCTCGCATTCAGCCTGCGCGGCGCGGATACCGATGGCGACGCGCTGACCTTCGGCATGGCGGGGGCTCCCGAGGGCGCGGTGCTCGACCCCGTTACCGGCCAGTTCGGCTGGACTCCGCCGCTCAATGCCAGTGGCAGCTATACGGTGACCTTCACCGTCAGCGACGGCCATTCGAGCAGCAGCGAGACGGTGACCCTGACCGTCGCCAATGCCAACCAGGCGCCGCAGTTCGTCCCGGCCGGGCTCCAGCTCGTGCGCGAGGGGGGCGACCTGGTCTTCCGCGTGGTCGCCGGCGATGCCGACGGCGAGCCGGTGCAGTACTCGCTGCTGAGCGCGCCGCCGCCAGGCGCCCTGTTCGTCGCCAACCGCGGCGAGTTCCAGTGGAGCCCCGGTTTCGACCAGGCGGGCGAGCACGTGCTCAGGTTCCGGGCGGTCGATCCCTCCGGCGCGAGCGACGAGATCGAGGTCGTGGTGCGCGTCGCCGACATCAATCGCGCGCCGGTGATCGACGAAGGCTATCATGCCTTCCTGATCGGCGAGGAGAAGCGCTTCCTGGTCTCGGCCAGCGACGCCGATACGGAAGACTCGCTGACCTTCACCGCCGAAGGCCTGCCCGAGGGCGCCACGCTCGATCCGGTGACGGGCGAGTTCGTGTGGAACCCTGGGCCGGGTCAGGCGGGCGACTACGTCGTCACGCTGATCGCCGACGACGGCGACGTCAAAGTGCGGCGTTCGATTCTCGTGCGCGCGCTGCTCGAGCCGATCCAGCCGACGGTCCGCCTCGAGCTGACCCCGAGCTTCCCGGCGGTGCCGGGGCAGCAGGTCCTCGTCCACCCGGTGGCCGACAGCCTCGCGGACGTGACGTCGCTGCGCGTCTGGCTCGATGGTCAGGAGCTGACGCTCGACGCCAACGGCCGGACCACGGTAATCGCGGGAGCACCCGGCAAGTACGAATTCGTCGTCACCGCGACCGACGCCGACGGCGGCACGCGCACGATCACCCAGCAGCTCAAGGTGCGCGATCCGGCGGACCGCGACGCACCGGTGGTCGGCTTCCTCGGCGAAATCGCCGGGGCGCTGATCGACGGCGAAGTGCCGGTGCTCGGCTCGATCGCCGACGCCAACCTCGACAGCTGGACGCTCGAGCTCCTGGCCAGCGACGGCACGGTGACCAAGCTCGGCGGAGGGGACGATCCGCTCTCGGGCGAGCTCGGCACGCTCGATGCGCGCAAGCTGGCAGACGGTTTCTACAGCCTGCGGCTCACCGCCAGGGACGTCTCGGGCCGCGTCAGCGTCGCCAGCGTCGAAGTCGAGCTGCAGTCCGGCGCCGACAAGCTCGGCCGCTACACGACGAGCCGCGTCGACTACGCGGGAACTCTCGGCACGGTGCCGTTCGCGCTCACGCGGTACTACGATTCGGTTCGCGGCGATTGGACCTTCCTCGGCCTCGACGTCGACATTGAAACCAACGTCGGCAGCCGGCCTGGGCCGGATGGTGCGCTGCCCGGGTTCGAGCTCGGCTCGCGCCTCTACCTCACCTTGCCGAGCGGGGAGCGTGCGGGGTTCACCTTCGCGCCGCGCGCCGAGACCATCGGCAACCAGACCTTCTATCGTCCGGCGTGGGTCGCGGATGGCGCTCATGGCTTCGCGCTGGCCTCGGTCGACGTGCAGCTGCGCAAGATCGGCGGCAAGTTCTACGATGTCGACACGGGCATCGCCTACAATCCGGCGGCCGCCGTGTTCGGCGATCGCGATTACGTACTCACCGCGCCCGACGGGACGCGGTACCGGCTTGACAGCAGCCGCGGAACGGTCGCCATCGAGTCCGCCGCTGGAACGCTGCTGATCGGCGATGGCGGAATCACCGCGCTCGGCGGCGAGGCGCTGCGGTTCGTGCGCGATGCGCAGGGACGGGTGAGCCGCCTGACCGCGCCCGACGGCACGTCGATCGTCTACGAATATGGCGCGAACGGCCTGCTTTCGGCGGTCCGCGACCTCGCTACCGGCGACGGCGCGCGCTACGGCTACGCCAACGCCCTGCTGACGCTCGAGCTGCCGTCGCAGGGCGCGGGGCGGTGGATTGCCTACGACGCCGACGGCAGCGTCCGAAACGGCGTGGTGCGCGACGACCTCGCCTCCGCCGCGACCTTCACCGGCAGCCCGATCAGCGGCAACCTCGGCGCGGCCGGGAGCGACAGCTTCGGCTTCACGATCCGCGAAAGCGAGCTCCGGGGCACTCCGAACGGCACCGTGATCCTGCGTGTTGCCACCACCGGCGACGTCCTGCCCGGCGTGACCGGAGTGGAACCGCTGGCGAGTGCCGTCTCCGGCGGGCAGCGCATCACGCTGTTCGCAGTGACCGAGCCCGGCCTGTTCCAGCTGACGTTCACGGGCAGCGGATCGTACAGCGCCGACTTGCGCGTGGCCGGCGATATCGACGGCAATGCCAAAGTCGACGGCGCCGATCAGGCCGCCATCGTGGCGCTGCTGGCCGGGTCCGACATCACCGGCGATGGGGTCGTCAATGCGACCGACCGGCAGCTCATCGCCGCCAACTACGGCTTTGCCGCGAACCTCCCACCCCAGCTCGCGGCGGTCTTGCCGGACATCCTGACGCACGTCGATCTGCCGGCCTTCCTCGACCTCAAGACGGTGGCGACCGACCCCGACGGCGACCGCGTGTATTACCGCATCGTCGAGGTGACCAACGGCACCGCCAGCCTGACCGCCGACGGTCGCGGGCTGATCTTCATTCCCGCTAATGGGGCATCCGGCACGGCAAGCGTGCGCGTAGCAGCCGACGACGGCTTCGGCAGCTCGGCCGCCGGGGTGATCGACATCGCCATCTCGGATGCACCGCTGCTGGCGATCGATTTCGAGATGGTCCGGCCGCATTTCTCCGATCCGGGGCTGGAGCACACCGTGCGCCTGATCGGCACGTTCGCGGATCAGGAAAAGGTCTTCCTGCCCTATTCCTACGTCCAGGCCTCGGTCGGCGATCCCACCATCCTGGCGCTGGCCGATACCGGCTCGATGCTGTCGCTCAAGGAGGGCGCGACCCACCTCAAGGTCACGCGCGGCACGATCTCGAACGCCACCACGGTCACGGTCGGCGAACCGGTCGATGCCAATGCGCTGATGACGGCGATCTACAATATCGACGCCTATCCCGACACCGTCACGCTCCTGCCCGGCGGCGGCACCCGCCAGATCGTCACCTCGCTCGATCCGGACCGGGAGTTCTTCGCCAACGGCGCGGCCGCGGGCACGACTTACGTGTCGAGGGACAGCGCCATCGTCACGGTCGACGCAAACGGCCTGATGCGCGGCGTCGGCGTCGGCTCGACCACCGTGGTGGTGATCAACCGCTGGGGTGAGGATCGGATCGAGGTCACGGTCTCCCCGCCGGCAGTCGGCGACAACGTCGCCGTGGTCGGCCAGAACGGTGCGATCGTCGAGAACGCCGAAGGCGTGCAGGTCGCGTTCGGTCCGGGTGCGTTGAGCGGCAATGCGACCGTGACGATCGACAGCCTGACCGAAGCCGAACTGCCGATCCCGATGGTGGGCGGCGACACCGGCATGTTCAGCTTCGTCGCGGCGTTCGACCTGCAGGTGGAAGGCGCCGAAATCGGCGACGCGCTGCAGGTCGCCGTGCCGGTCGGCGCGGGCCTCGGCCAGCCCGGCGATCAGGTCTGGTTCTTCACCAGCATGATGCTGCCGGTCGGCGAGAACGGCGAAGAGATCGAAGTCTGGACGGTGGTCGATTCGGGGACGATCGACGCCGACGGAATGGCGCGGGCCAAGTCGCCGCCATTCCCCGGCCTGAGCAACCGCGGCAAGGTGCTGATCGCGCGCGCCGCGCAGCCGCTGCCGACGCTGCGCATCAACGCGGGCTTCACGACAGCCGCGATGATCGCGTTCGCTCCGGCGATCGGCATCGCCGCGGTGGGCGGCCTCGGCGGCGCGGTCGTCGGGCTCGGCATTGCGGGAACCGCGCTGGCGATGCTGCCGCTGCTCGAGCAGCTCGGGCGCCTCAGCATCTACAAGCGCCTGGCCGGGATGCAGAACGAGATCGAGATCGTCAATCTCGACCCCGACTTCACGCCTGCGCAGCTCAACAACGGCGGGACGATCTTCGCCGATTTCCCGCCGGAAGAGTTCCAGTCGGACCGCGGCCCGGTCATCCTCGACGTGACTCACGAGCTGGTCGGCGAGGACGGTTCGCTGGTCGAGATCACCGGGAGGAATTTCCTCGTCGGTTCGGGCTCCGACGTGGTCGGAGACAGCGCCGACGATCTCAAGATCATCCTCCGTCACGGGACGAGGGAAATCGAGTTCGGCAGCGACAAGTTCGCCTTTTTCCCGGAAGGCGACGGACTGTCCTCGGTCACCTTCTTCGTGCCGAAGGACATCCTGCTCGGCGCGACCGAGATCTTCATCGAGCGACCGGCCGCGGGTTCGCCTGCGGGTCCCGACGGGCGCGCGACGAAAGGAACCGAGCAGGTCCGCAGCATCGGCATCACGATCGACAACAAGGCCGCCTACGCCTTCGCCGGCGACGCCAGCGGCGTGCAGGTCATCGATCGGGCGCAGCACACCGACGAGAACGCGATCGACGAGCTGATCCGGCGCATCGACCTGGGAGCGCCGGTCAACGAAATCGTGGTCACCAACGATCTCGGGGCTGCGTTCGTCGCGACCAGCAAGGGTATCGCGGTCATCGACACGCTGGCGTTGCGGCAATTCGACGTCAACGCGGCTACGCCCGAAATCGACCAGATCGTGGTCCCTGGCGGCGCGGTCACCGCGCTCGCGGTCGATCCGGCCAACCGCTATCTCTATGCCGCGGCGCTCGGCAAGGTCTACGTGATCAACATCGATCCGGGCAAGCCGAACTACCTCAAGGTTCTTCCCTACGGCAGCAACGCGATCGACGTGCAGGTGAAGAGCGGGCAGGATCATTTCGGCCACATCACCAGCATGGCGCTCAACAGCGACGGCACGCGTCTCTATGTGGGCGTCCCGGTGTCGGAGCTGTTCGGTGCCCGGCCGTGGGCCAACGGCAGGACCAGCGATCCGGGCTTCGTGATGGTCATCAACGTCGACGAGGATGACCGGCCGCAGCAGAACGAGGCCAACGTCAATCGCTGGCGCGAGGTGGTCGACAAGATTCCCGCCGGAATCGAAGTGTTCGACATCCAGGCAACCAGCGATCCGAAGGTCATGGTGTTCGTGTCGCGCGGCGATCGCAACCGCGGCGTGAAGATAGTCAACGCGGTCGAAGGCACGTTCACGCACCGCGTGACCGAGGTCAGCACCCAGATCATGGACCGCGACGTCGGGGTCGAATACGTGCCGTTCTCGATCGCCGGCATCGTGCTCAGCGTGGACAAGCGGCGAACCACCGATACCGCGCAGTTCTCGATCGGGAAGGCCAACGACCTCAACGTCCACAACGCCTCGGGTGTCGCGGTCACGCCCGACGGGCAATACATGTTCGTGGCCGACTGGGGTCTGCCCACGCTCTATTGGTACAAGAACAGCCAGAGCCACATCCGCAACGCCTCGAGCGACCGGTCAATGGGCATTTACGAGCCGAGCCTCGCCGAGGATGTCGACGAGCTGTACAACATCGGCTCGAAGATTCTGGTCATCAAGGACCCGTTCGGTCCCAATCGGCAGCTTCTTGGCGCGACGACGCCGATCCCGATGGCGTTCCTCGAAGAGCTGCGGATCGATAGCTCGGGCAAGAAGCTCTACGCCAATTATCGCGGGGCCGGAAACCTCGTGGTCATCGACATCGACCAGATTCGCGACATCGACCTGATCGACGATCGCAAGCGCATGGCGATCGACCACCCGGACTTCGATACCGGCCTCCTCGAAGGCCCGCGCAACATCTATCTCGATGCCATCGACGTCAGCCGTCACGGGCGCGGGCTTGCTCTGCAGACCGTCATGGCGGTCGACCTGATCGCGCCGAGCGGGGTGCAGAACATCCACGGCCCGAATCCTTCGCCGCTGGTGTTCAAGTGGGAAATCGATCCCGACCTGATCCCGCTCGGCGATGAGCTCAAGACCAGCTTCTTCCTCAGCACCCAGACGGAGGGCCAGGGGCTCTGGCCCGACGATCCGATCCGCGATCGCACCGTCCTCATCGACAGCGATCCGTCGTACGACGGCGACGACACCCATCCCAGCCGTATCTACACCGTGTTCGACCTCGAGCCCGGGAAGTGGCGCGTCAAGGCGGACGGCGGCTACGAGCGCATCGGCGATCTCGAGCCCGGCCAGTACGAGCTGGAATTCGACAACGCCTATGCGCGCTCGCTGACCGGCGGTCAGACCTATTTCTGGGGCGTGCAGGTCGAGGACGTGGACGTGCGCGAGTTCAGCGCGTTCCGCGTTGCCCCGGCGGTGAGCGCGACCGGCACGTTCAACGGCGTGACGATCCTGACCCACGGCTTCGAGCTTTCCGGGCTTGCGGACGACTACAGCCCGTTCAGCCAGCCCGACACGTTCAAGGAACTCGGCCGCATGATCGCCGGCTTCGGCGGCGACGGGGTGGTGCTGCTGTACGACAAGACCACCGGCAACTGGGTCGACATGGATACCGAGCAGGTGGTGACCGGCCAGGGCCTCGCCGCCTACGCCGGCAAGCCCGTCGTGCTCATCTCCGACTGGGTCAAGGAATCGGCCTACGCGGAGACGGGCTTCTCCGAAGCAGCGGCCGACGCGCTGTTCGCGGCGATCATGGATCTCGATGCAGAAGCAGGCGGCACGCTGCTCGACTCCCCGCTGCATTTCATCGGCCACTCGCGCGGGACGTCGGTCAACAGCGAGATCATCCAGCGCCTCGGCTGGTATCGCGAGGATGTCCAGGACATCCACATGACCACTCTCGACCCGCACGACTTCAAGCAGGAGTCGCTCGATATCGAGTTCAACGCCCTGCTCAATCTCGCGAAGTACGTGATCTCGTTCTACGCCCTGGGCTCGTTCGCCACCGGCGTGGCGAGCGCGATCGGCGGGGCTGCCACCACCATTTCCTCGGGCGGGGCGGCCCTTCCGGCAACCGGCGCCGCGTTCGCCGCGTCCGGCCGGTCGCTGCTTGCTGCCGCCAAGGCGATGAAGTGGGCAGTCTACATCCAGAAGCTGCAGGACCTCGCCACCACCCTGGGAGTGCAGATCGACCCGATCGGCTATGGCGACTTCGGCGATCCCGACGTCAAGCTGTGGAACAACATCGGCTTCACCGACAACTACTACCAGACGAACGGCTCACCCACCGGGTTCACGCTGACCGCAAACGGGCGCGACATCGGCCCGACGAGCATCTCGCGCTGGCTCGGCGGGCCCGACGGGCAGACCGCGGGCTTCACGACGGACGATTTCGCGCTGCTCGGCGTGGGCGGGCCGCATGCCCGCGTGCTGCAATGGTATACCGGTACGATCGACACCTCGCTGGCCACGTTCAAGGGGTCGGACATCTACCGCCGGATCACCGACGAGGGGATCAGGCCGCGCGTCTTCAACGTGCCGACGCTCGACAAGTTCAACGACCAGCCCTGGTACTTCATCACGCCCGGAGAGCTCACCGGCACGCCGGCCCAGCGCATCGGCGCAGCCAACCAGCAGGCGATGAACGAGCCGACCGGCCCGTACGACTATCAGATCACCGATGGCATCGGCATGGGCTGGTACTACTCGGTCGCCGGCGGCGGCCTTCCCTACCGCCCGAGCACCGGCAGCGGCAACGTGCCGGTCACGACCGACAACACCGAGCCGGGGCGCCCGGCCGGGAGCGACGCGGTCGCCAACGTGTTCAACGGCGACTTCGAGCAGGGGACCCGCGAGTCGCTCACCGTCCATCTCGAGCGGATCGCCACGGGCGAGCTCGACGACGAGGCGGGACGCTTCCCGATCTCGTACGAAATTCCGGGCTTCTCCTTCCACGGCGGCTCGGGCTTCAAGATCGACCTGTCGGATGTTCGCGACCTGTCGATCTTCGGCCACATCGACGTGGGCGCGCTGTTCACGGTCAACACCAATCCCCAGGCGCTGATCAAGAAGGTCCTGGTCAAGCTGTGGGAGGATTTCTTCGACAACCAGGTGCGCCTCGCCAACGGTTTCGCGATCGGCAGCTTCAAGCTGCCCACACTGGGCCGGGTCGAGAGCTACCTCGCGGGCAAGGTGGTGGGCTGGGTCAGCATGGGCGCTGCCCAAAAGCTCGCCTTGGTGAATCGCTATTTCAAGGCGGCCAACTCGGTGAGCACCGCGGCGGCCAACTCGATCGAGGCGATCGACAAGGGCATTGACCAGATCATGGAGTACGCCGGCGTCCCCGGCTTCAAGTTCGGCGAAGGCACCAACGACGAGGTCGGGCTCGAGAAGTTCAAGCAGTCGGTTTCCAATGCGATCGAGAAGGGCTTCGACAAGCTGTTCCCGAACCAGGACAACTACGCGCTGATCATGGGCGCCAGCGGCGCGCTCGAGCGGCTGGTCGACGCCTTCCTGCCCTCGGGGCCGCCCGACGGCGCGTGGGAACTGCTCAAGAACAACATCAAGCAGTACCTGCCGGGCCTCGACTCGGTGACCCACAACACGATGTTCGTGCCGGCCGACAAGCCGTACCTGTCGTTCAAGATCTACCGCCCGTACATGCTGCAGAGCGGTGCCACGGCGCGCGTGACCTTTGCCGCGCCGGGCCTGCCGACGATCGACGCGGAAGTCGCCAACCAGACTCCAGGGTCGACCCACGTCGATCTCGGCACCGGGTTCTTCGACAGCGCGGAATTCTCCGTGCTGGTCCCCGAAATCTATCGCGGGCGCGCGGCGACGGTGACCATCACGCACGCCAACATGGCGCCGCCGTCGGAATTCAAGCAGGACCTCGCCGACGCCGAATACATCGAGATGATCGACAGCGGCACCCGCGACCTCGCCACCGCGGCCGCGCAGATCTACCTGCTCGACGACATCCGCTTCACCTCGCTCGCGGCGTCGGGCGGGGTCATGCCCGGCACGCCGCTGCTCGCCGCCGAAGGCGAAGCGGCGGGACCGGCGGCCGAGCGGATCACGCTCGACCAGGCAATGAGCCTCGCCGACGACGCGCGCCAGGCGTGGCTCGCGGCCGGACTTCAGGGCCAGGCTGCGGCCGATCTCGCTGCGCTCGATATCGCCATCGCCGATCTCGCCGACGGCGCGCTGGCGACCTATTCCGGCGGGACGATCTTCATCGACGCCGACGCCGCCGGGCGCGGCTGGTTCGTCGATGCCACCCCGGCCGACAACGGCGAGTTCTCCGGCACCGGCGTGCAGCTCGTTGCCGCGCCCGGCGGGGCTGCGGCCCAGCGTTACGACCTGCTGACCGTGCTGACGCACGAGATGGGCCACGCGCTTGGCCTTGGCGACGCGCCGAACAGCGTCGCCGCGCAGTTGATGAGCGATCGGCTCGGGATCGGTGTGCGGCGCTTGTCGACGAGCGCGGACCTGCCGACCGCGGGCAACGTCACGCCCACGACCCAGGACTTGCCGACGATTCCGACAATCACCCTGCAGGCCGCGGGTCTCGCGCCCGGCTTCGGGACGCTCGCCGCAGTCGCGGCGTTCAACGGCCAGCCCGCGACCACCGCGCTCGCCAACGGCGACTTCGCCGCCGCGGCCACGGGCTGGGTTGCCGCCGGCGGCGCCTCTGTCACCGGCGGCCGCGGCGTGCTGGCCGAGGACAAGCGCTTCCTGACTTCGCTGCGGCAGGGCTTCGCGGTTCCGGTTGGCGTCGAGAGCATCAGCTTCCGCCTCGTCTCGACCGCGCTCGGCCAGAGCGCCGGGCTGCCGCCCGATGCGTTCGAGGCCGCGCTGCTCGATCCGGTCACCGGCTCATCGCTGCTCGGCACGCTCGGCGGGCTCGATCTGTCGGATTCGCTGCTCAACCTGCAGGCCGACGGCACGATCTACCTCGCCCCCGGCGTGACGATCACCGGCGACCCGCTGTCGGGCCAGGCGATCGTCACGATCTCGCTCGCCGGGGTGGACACCAGCAACGGCGCGCTGCTGTCGTTCGATCTCATCGGCCAGGGCGCGCTCGACAGCGTGGTCATGGTCGACGACGTGACGTTCGGCGGTGCGTTCAACTCGCCGCCGGTTGCGCGCAACGACGACGTCACCGTCGCCGAGGACGGCTCGGTGGCGATCGACCTGCTGGCCAACGACACCGACGTCGATGGCGATCCGCTGGCGGTGACGATCCTGACCGGCCCGGCCACGGGCACGCTGACCGCGCCGGTCACCCCGGGCGGCGCGTGGACCTTCACGCCCGACGCCGACTTCTCGGGCACCACCAGCTTCACGTACTCGATCAGCGACAACCTCAACCCGCCCGCGACGGCCACGGTCACGATCACCGTCAGCCCGGTGAACGACCTCCCGACGCTCGCGCCGGTCGCGAGCAGCAGCCGGTCGCAAGGCGAGGCGGTTTCGATCGCGCTTACGGCGAGCGACGTCGAGGATGCGCTCGCCGGGCTCACGTTCTCGCTCGTGTCGGGGCCGGCGGGCGCCACCGTCTCGGCGGATGGCGTGTTCACCTGGACCGCTGCCGGCAACGGGGCGCAACCGGTCACCGTGCGCGTGACCGACAGCGACGGCGGCGTGGCCGAAACCAGCTTCAGCATCACCGTCACCGCCGCCGGCAACGTCGCGCCGCAACTCGCCCCGGTGGCAGATCGCACGGTCGACGAGGGCGCGGTCCTGACCTTCGCGCTTGCCGCGACCGACGCGGACGATCCGGCCGCCTCGCTGACCTACTCGCTGGTCAGCGGCCCTGCCGGCGCAACGGTGAGTGCGGACGGCACCTTCGCCTGGACCGCGACCGGCGGGGCATCGCAGCGCGACGTGACCGTGCGGGTGACCGACCCCGACGGCGCGTTCGCCGAGGCGACGTTCCGCATCGCGGTCAACCTCGCGAGCGCCAACACCGCGCCCGCGCTGGCCGCGGTGCCCGATCAGGCGATCGCTGCCGGCCAGGTGCTGATCCTCACGCTCGCGGGCAGCGACGCCGAGGATGCCGCCGATGCGCTGACCTATTCGTTGGTCTCCGGTCCCGCCGGAGCGGCGGTGTCGGCGAGGGGCCAGTTCAGCTGGCAGGCGGGCGCCGCCGCGGGCGACGAACCGGTCACGGTTCGCGTCACCGATAGCGGCGGGCTCAGCGCCGAGCGCAGCTTCCGCATCGCCGTGAGCGCGGCCAACGTCGCGCCGGTGCTGGCCGAAGTGGCCGACCTGGCGGTGATCGAGGGCGCGGCGATCGGCTTCGATCTGGCGGGGAGCGATGCCGACGATCCGGCGGATTCGCTGACCTTCTCGCTGGTCGCGGGGCCGGCCGGCGCCGCGGTCTCGGCGCAGGGACGCTTCACCTGGACCGCCGCCGGCACCGGCGACCGGACTGTCAGGGTGCGCGTGACCGACCCCGACGGCGCCTTCGCCGAGCGCAGCTTCGCGATCGCGGTCGCGCCCGCCACCAGCGAGGCGCCGGTGCTCGCGCCGGTCGACGACCGCACGGTGCTGGCGGGGGCGGCGGTGTCGTTGCAGCTTGCTGCGGCCGATGCCGACGATCCGCTGTCGTCGCTCGTGTTCTCGCTCGTGTCCGGCCCGGCCGGCGCGACGGTCAGTGCGGACGGCGCCTTCGCCTGGACCGCGGCGGGCGCGGGTGCGCACGATTTCACCGTGCGGGTGACCGATCCCGACGGCAACTTCGCCGAGCGCAGCTTCCGCGTCACGGTCTCGGTCGTCGCCAATCAGGCGCCGGCGATCGCTCCGGTCGCGGGCTTCGCGGTGGCCGAGGGCACCGCCGTCAGGCTCCAGCTCGGCGCGACCGATCCCGATGGCCCGGCCTCGGCGCTGCGCTGGACGCTGGTCTCGGGTCCGGCGGGCGCGTCGCTTTCGGGCAGCGGGCTGCTGACGTGGCTCGCGGCCGACGGCGATCTCGACGGCAGCTTCACGGTACGGGTGACCGATGCGCTCGGCGCGTCCGACGAGGAGACCTTGGCGATCGAGGTGGCCGACGTGCCGCCCACGCTTGCGCTCACCGGCGCTACGAGCACGGTCGCGGGGAGCAGCTACACCGTGCTGCTCGGCGTGACCGATCCGGGTGCCGACACCCCGATCGAGTGGGTGATCGACTGGGGCGACGGCACCACGCCGACCACGGTCGCGGGCGCTGCCGCCTCGGCCACGCACAAGTACGACGCAAGCGGCGATTTCCACGTCACCGCGCGGCTGCGCAACGAAGACGGTACCTTCGCCGCCGCCCGGCTCGCCGTGGCGGTCGCAGCGCGGCCGCTGCTGCGCGTGACCGGCGCGGCGATTGCCGGCGGCGCGCTGCACGTGACCTTCAACCAGGTGCTCGACCGCGGAGTCGCCGGGGCGCAGGCGGTCTCGCTGACCGGCGGCCTGACCGGCCCGGTCGCCGGCGTGCTGAGCTTCGACGCGGATCACAAGGGCGTGGTCGTTACCCGCGTCGACGGCAAGCCGCTGCAATACGACAATTACCAACTCGTGCTGGCCGACAGCGGCTTCGTCAGCGTGCTCGGCGCGGTGCTCGACGGCGACGCCAACGGCGTGGCGGGCGGCAACTACCGCACCTCGCTGGTCCACCTCGGTGCCGCTGCGGGCAGCGCCGCGCTGCCTGATTTCATGCGCGGGCCGGGCGAGCACGTCGACGTGCCCGTCGCGGCGTCCGGGCTGCAGGTCCGCTTTGCCAGCGCGGGCGGTGTCAAGACGATGACCTTCACCGTCGGGTTCGATCCGGCGCTGCTGCGGCTCGACGGGGTCAACCCGGGCGCGAACCTCCCCGCCGGGGCGAAGCTCACCTGGAGCGTGGTCCCGGCGGCGGGCGGCAAGTCGCTGCTGCGCGTGACGATCGCCAGCGACACTGCGATCGCCGCAGGCAGCGTGCATCTCGTCAGTCTCGACGCCACGGTGCCGGCCAGTGCGCCTTACGGCTCGAGCGAGATTCTCACCGTAGCCGTCGAGCGGATCAACAACGCCGCGCCTTCGGCGACCCAGGCCGACGAAGCGCTGCAACTGGTCGGTTTCCACGGCGACGCCGACGCCGACCGGCAGCTCACGCTCAACGACCTGTGGCTGACCTCGCGCGTGGCGCTCGGGCTCGACAGCGAGTTCCGCGCCTGGCCCGGCGCGCCCCCGGGGCTGGTGGCGGACATCATCGACCACAGCCCGTTCGACAGCCCGTTCGTCGAAGATCCGGTGATCGCGATGCCGTACGGCCAACCGCTCCACAGGTCGAACTCCGCGGTACGGCCCGAGATGGATCCGATCGTCTACGGCTTCGCCGATGCGGTGGCGAAGTGGGCCGGCGACATCCACGCCACCACTACCCCGCCGCCGCCCGCGGAAGGCACGGAAGAAGATGCGGCGACCACGGAAGCCCGCGCCAGGTCCGAGCAGGCGGCGGCCGAGGGTATCGCCGCGGCAAGCGAGTCTGTGCCGGCCGCCGTGATCGACATGAACGCGACCCCGCTCGCCGCCGGCACCCGGCTCGACTCCGCGCCGCGCATCCAGACCGCGCTCGTCCCGGCGGCTGGGACCGAAGGTGAAGGCTGGAGCTGGATCGACAACCCGCTTCACCTGATCGCATTGCCGCTGATCCGGCCCGAAGCGCTCGCCGGCCGCCGCAAGCGGCGCAGGAAGGAACCCGCGGAATGACAAAGACCACTCCCAAGGCCGCTCCGGCGCCCGCGGCGAAGCAGACGCTGCGGTTCCGCACCGAGAACCTCAAGAGCAGCTACTGCAATATGTGCAACGCCACGAGCACGCGCGAGGAGGTGGTGCTCAACTTCGGGCTCAACCAGAACTGGGACCAGCCGACCACACGGTCCGACGTGCTCGAGGTCGACCTGCTGCACCGCGTGGTGCTGAGCCCGTTCGCCGCCAAGCGGCTCAGCGAGGCGCTCGGGAAACTCGTCAGCGACTACGAAGCGCGCTACGGCAAGCTCGACTGAAGGAGATGCCCGACCGCCATGCCACCGCGTTCGACCAGCGGCGCCCGTTCGGGGTGAGCGGTGCGCGCGACGAGACGGCGCTGTGGAGTGCGCTCGCCGCGGCGGGCGACGCGGGAGAGTTCTGCCGCGCCTGGCTCGATCTGCAATGCGCGCGCACCCCGGGCGCGACCGGCGGGCTGATCCTGCTCGAGAGCGGCCCCGGGCGCTTCGCTCCGGCGGCGATCTGGCCGGCAGGTCCGAGCAACATCGATCCGCTGCGCCGTGCGGGCGAGGCTGCGCTCAACGGCGCGCGGCCGGTGGTCGAGCCCGATCCCGAGCACCCCGAGGTGACGTGCATCGCCTACCCGGTCGCCTCGCGCGAGCGGGTGCACGGCGTGGTGGTGCTGGCGCTCACGGGCGCGCAGCCGGCGCAGTTGCAGGCGGTGCTGCGCGAGCTGCAGTGGGGCGTCGGCTGGATCGTCTCGCTCGTCTGGCAGCACGAGGCCGACGCGCGGGGGCACGGCGGCGCCACCGCCGTGCAGGCGATGGACGTGCTCGCCGCGGTGCACGAGCACGAGACGCTGCACGAGGCAGCGATGGCGCTGGCCAACGAGCTCGGTCGCGCCGCCGGCGCCGAGCGGGTCGCGCTCGGCCTCGTGCGCAAGGACTCGGTCAAGCTGTTCGCGATGTCGCACGGCGCCTGGTTCCGCAAGCGCTCGGATCTCGCCGAGGCGATCGAGGCGGCGATGGACGAGGCCCACGACCAGCAGGCGACGATCCTGTATCCGGCCGAGGACAGCGAGGGCGGCGGCCGCATCACGATCCAGCACGCACGGTTGAGCAGCCTGTCGGGCAACGGCTCGCTGCTGTCGGTCCCGCTGATCGATCGCGGCCTCGCGATCGGCGTGGTCACGCTCGAGCGCGACGCCGAGGCCGCGCCGTTCGCCCCGCCCGACGTGCTGTTCTGCGAGACCGCG
>DATDLP010000537.1:0-23034 GCA_036519255.1 Croceibacterium sp. | reverse complement strand
GTCGACGCCGGTGGCCAGCGTCTTGATGCGGTAGACCGAGCCCCGTCCGACGACGTAGAGCTGGGCCCGGTCGGCCCCGCCGAACGCGAGGTTCTGCGGCTGCTTGGGCAATGCGATCGTCCCGAGCGCCGCGCCCGCGGGCGAGAACACCTCGACCCCCGCGCTCGTCGCCACGTAGACCCGCCCCGCGGCGTCGACCGCGATCCCGTCGGCCCCGCTGGCCGGCCCCTCGGGCGTGCTGCGGAACCCGGCCAGCCTGGCGAACTGCCGCCGCCCGGACAGGCTGCCGTCGGCATCCACCGCAAACGCGAGCAGGTGCTCGCCCCAGCTGTCCGCGACGTAGAGCGTGCGCTCGTCGGCGCTCAGCGCGACCCCGTTGGGCCGGGCGATGTCGTCGGCCACCAGGCTCACCGCGCCGCGCGGGTCGAGACGGTACAGCCCGGTCTTCGCCGGCGTCGCCGGGCGCGGCGTCCCCGCCGCGGGCGCCGCGCCGGGATCGGAGAAGTACACGTCGCCCCCGCGCGCCAGCGCGAGGTCGTTCGGCCGGTTGAACGGCTTGCCCGAATAGGCTGCCGCGAGCACCTCGCTCGCCGGCTGCAGCCGCGCGATCCCCGGCTGCGCGGTCTGAACCGCGAGCAGTTCGCCGTCGGCGCGCAGCGCCAGCGCGTTGGCTCCGCCGCTCGGCTCCAAGTACGTCGAGACCGCGTTGTCGGGCGCGATCCGCACCAGCCGGTCGGCGCGATTCTCGGTGAACACGATCGAGCCGTCGGCCAGCGCGATCGGCCCTTCGGTCCCGTCGAACCCCTCGCGGATCACCTCGACCCGCGTGCCCGCGGCGACCACCCCGGCGATCTCGGGCGTCAGGAAGGTCCTGCCATAGAGCGTGCCGCCCGCCGCCGCGTAGTCCTCGACCCCGACCACACCGGCCACGGTGAAGCCGCGCTCGCGCAGCAGCGCGGCGGCGCGCCTCGCACGCCCGGCATGGTTGGACACGGTGACGAGCTGCCGGTCGCGCGGAATATACGCGACGAACCGGTCCAGCTCGGAAGCCTGGATATTGAGGAACGCCGGCAGCCCGCCGATCGCCGCGACCTCGTCGGCCCGGCGGACGTCGATGAACACCACCCGCTCGGGCGCCGCGAGCAGCGCATCGACCTGCTCGCGCGACAGCTCCGGCTCGGCTTGCGACGCGGCCGCCGCCGTCCCTTGCGCCTGCGCCACCCCGGCGAACCCGCCCGAGGCGGAAGCCGTCGCGCCCGCCACGGCCAGCGCCGCGCCCAGCCGCGCCGCCCCGGCGCGCCATCCGTCAAATCTGTGTGCCCTCACGCCAATCGCCCTCGTCTGCGGAACCGGGGGCCGGCTTATCCGCGCGTCGAGGCCCGACGAACCAAGCGATCGGCATACCCATATGAGCGATCCGCATAAGCGCGGCCGAGCAGCCGCCGCCGGGCCCTTCGCCCGGGCGCGATCAGCGGCTATACCGCTATGGCAAGTGGCTCGGGGGAGAGCGAACGATGTGGATCATGCCGGCCGTGGTGATCGTGGGCCTGCTGCTGACGCTCGTCGTGTGCGGCGCGCGCGCGGTGCTGAACGACTTGCGCGCGCGGCGCTGGATCTGGGCGCTCGCCGGCACGATCGCGACCGTGACCGGCACCGGCGCCGCGATCCTCGTCGCCAGCTTCGCCAGCCTGACCGCTCCGCTCGGCCTCTAGCCGCGCGTCAGTCGAACGCGGGCCCGCTCACCGGCGCGGCCTCGTCCCACACGGCCGCAGTCCCGGGCACCTCGAGTGCGAGCATCTCGCCGAGCAACTTCGCAAGCTTGTGAGCCCGTTATCGCAGGGGGCTCGCCTCCTGCCTCCGGGACAGATGCACCATTTTGGTTATGAAAGCGGGACTGACCGCGTCTGCGGCGGCAACGGCAACGACCAGTTCGTGTTTGAAAGCGCGCTCAGCGCGGGCAACGTCGACACGATCAGCGGCTTCCAGACCGGGCTCGACGACGTGGTGCTCGACGACGCCGTGTTCACCGGCCTCACCCCCGGAGCGCTGCCGGCCGCGGCCTTCGTCATCGGTGCCGCCGCGGCGGCACCGCGGCGGTCCAGTTCGCCTTGCGTCGACCGCACTGGCGCACTGCCAGCGACTTCGTGGTGATCTGATGGCGCAAGCCCCCCTTACACACCACGCACCCGCGGCTCAGCCTTCGGCGCGAGCAGCGGCGGAGGTGCTCCTGCTCGGGGGACAGTGGCGCGGCCGCCATCGGCGAGCCCGGCACCCGCACGAGCAGCCAGCGCCCTTACAATCGGCCCCCCGCCGCACTACATACGGTCCATCGCAGGCTTTCGCTTCGTAAGCGCCTGTGGCTGAGAGACCCCCGCGCTCCCGCTTACTGCCAGGGAGCCTGCCGTGGACTTCAACCGAACTTATACCGAGCACCAGCGCCTGCTGATGGAGGCCGCCCGCGCCCCGAGCGAAGGCTTCCGCCTCGCGCACGCCGCCGCCGCCTCGCACCTTGCCGAGCAGATCGGCCGCGCGCATCGCGCGATCGGCGCCGCGGCTGCGCCCGCGTGGGAGACGCTCGCCGCGCCGGCGCGGGATTCGCTCGCGTCGCCGGGTCGCACAGCCACCGGGTACGCGTCTTGAGCGCGCCCGACGGCGCCGCACCGGCGCGGCGCGGATCGAACCACTTTCGCAAGGCGCAGGGCCCGCGGCTCGAGCCCGAGCAGGCCCGCCGGCAGGGCGACATCACCCGGTTGGCGTTCCTGCTGCTCGGCCGCGACGCAGCGATCGCCTTTCTCAACACCGACAACGCCGAGTTGCACGGGCGGCCGCTCGATCTGGCGACCGCCAGCGACGACGGCCGCAACCAGGTCGAAGCCGCGATCGGGCGCCTCGCCTATGTCCAGCCCGGCGCCGCGCAGTGACCGGGGATCGCCGCCAGAAGATTGAAGGATAGCCTGGATGGCCAAGGAAGACCTGATGACGCTCGAGGGCAACATCGACGAGGTGATGCCCGACGGCCGGTTCGGCGTCATGCTCGACAACCAGCACCGGATCATCGCCTACACCGCCGGCAAGATGCGCAAGTTCCGCATCCGCTCGGTCGTCGGCGACCGGGTCCACGTCGAAATGACCCCCTACGACCTGTCGAAGGGCCGCATCGTGTTCCGCGAGCGCACCCCCGGCCAAGCCCCCGGTGGCGGCCCCCGCCGCGGCGGTTTCAAGCGCTAACCGGCCCGCATCGGTCTCTTTGCCGTCCTCATTCCCTGAACAACTCGCTGTGCGTGCCGGCGCGGACGAACACCACCGTGCCCCCTTTGCCCACCGCGTCGTCGACCCGATGGATCAGCAGGACGTCCCCGCCGACGTGGCACTCGCGATGGTCGGACCATTCGCCTTTGATTCCACTCGGCGGCGAGCCGCGCGTCGTTGGCAATGAGCTGCAGCATAACGTCCGAAGCCCGACAGCCAGTCCTTTGCTGAACGCCTTGTTGTAATCGCAAGCCCGCGAGCGAGGCGCGCGCCTTGCCGCGGCAGCCTTAGCCTTCCAGACTGCGGATCAGCGTCTGCTCGTCGTGGTAGCGCGCCGTCCGCTCGGCCACGATGGCGCCGGCCTCGGCCATCGCTACGCTGGACCAATCGTACCCAATGCGGCGCTCACGGCGCCGCAACCGGCGCGCCGAACGTCTCTGGCGGCGAGGCGCGCAGCATGGCCTGCAGGTCTTCCATCGGCCGCTGCGATTCGTTGATCCCGCCGCTCGCCGGGCGATCGATGTCGATGATCAGCACCAGCGATAGCGTGAGCAGCAGAAACAGGAACGTCGCCGCCCACCGCTCGCGCCCGCTTTCGCGCGTGTACCCGACCAGCCCCACAGTGGCGATGATGTAGACGAACAGCACCAGATAGACCTCGTACGGCACCTTGGCCTGGCGCGCGACCTTGCGCGATTCGTTGAGGTCGATGACCGCGTTCATCGAATCGATGAACGCCGACGAGAAATTCATCCCGCGAATGGTCGGCCACGCGGCCACCGTCGCGACCCACAGCTCGTTCGCCAGCCGGTCGTTGCGCACGACCAGCGCGCGGGCGATCCCGTGCGGCTGGCTCGCGATCTCGAGGCGGTTGTCGGTGTACGCGACCAGCAGCCGGCTGATCCGCGCCCGGTGCGGCTCGTCGAGCAGCTGCGCGCGCAAGTAGGCGGTGCCGATCGCGTTGGCCTCCTCGAGCACCAGCGCGCGCCGCGTCTCGAAGCGGTCGATCGCCAGCGCGAAGGTGAACCCGATCAGTAGCGCGAGCAGGCCGAGCACCGAGGACAGCACGAACCCCTCCTCGGCCACCGGCGCCTGCCCGCTCTCCGCGAGCCGGCGCTTGTGCAACTGTCGCAGGGCGTAGCCGAGCAATGCGGCCGCGAGCATCAGCACCAGCAGCGACAGCGCGACGAGCCACAGCGGCGTCGCCGCGAGCCACGCGGCGAAACGCGGAGAGCTCACGCGGCACCGCCCGGGGCTTCGCCCGGCTTCGCTTCGGTCTCCTCCAGCGTCTCGAGATCGCGGCCGAGGAAGAAGCCGAGGAACGTGCGGATGCCGGCGATCGCGGCCAGCTTGCCGATGTCGTCCCACGACGGCGCGATCGCGGTGCGCACGATGTCGGCGCCGAGCGCGAACTCGAGCGCGAGCAGAATCCAGCCGGCGAACCGCAGCCACACCGCGCGGCGCTGGGCCGCGCTCGAGCGCCGCAGCACGCCGGTCGTGACGATACGGTAGAGCGCTTCGAGCGAGCCGTACGTGACCACCAGGACGACGAGCGATTCCAGCAGCAGCGCGGCGTACGAGGCGATGGTCCTGAAGGTCTCTTCCATGCGGCACTCCCTGCACGGGACCTAGCGCAGCGCCGCGACTAGGCACTATCGGGCATCTCCCGCTAAAACCTCGGCGCTTCAGCCGCCTAGCATTTCGTAATTATTCAATGGGATGTATCTACAATAGACATATTCTTGCGGGTTCCAGACATCTAATTTCTAAATGCCGATAGGGACAATTTCCGCGTTCTTCTCGGGGTTTCACCGAGTGCTGCGGTCTAAGGCGCGATGCGAAGAGTTGGACTCCACCCCCCCTCTGGAGCCCGCTCATGCCTAACGGAAAGCCCAATATCCTCGTCATATGGGGCGACGACATCGGAATGTGGAACGTCGGCGCCTACACCCACGGCATGATGGGCGACACGCCCAACATCGATCGCATCGCCAGGGAAGGGATGATCTTCACCGACCACTACGGCCAGCCGAGTTGCACCGCCGGCCGGGCCGCCTTCATCATGGGGCAGATGCCGATCCGCACCGGCATGACCACGATCGGCATTCCCGGTTCGGAGCGGGGCATTCAGAAGGAAGACCCGACCCTCGCCGAGGTGCTCAAGGAGGCCGGGTACAAGACCGGCCAGTTCGGCAAGAACCACCTCGGCGACCGCAACGAGTTCTTCCCGACCGTGCACGGCTTCGATGAGTGGTTCGGCAACCTCTACCACCTCAACGCCGAGGAAGAGCCCGAGCAGCTCGACTATCCGGGGCAGCGCGACCCCGAGTACACCAGGACCTACGGCCCGCGCGGCACGTTCCATGCCTGGGCGGCCGACGAGGACGATGCGACCGAGGACGGCGTGTTCGGCAAGCGCGGCAAGCAGAAGATCGAAGCCACCGGCATGCTCACCCGCGAGCGGATGAAGACGTTCGACGGCGAGGTGCTCGACAAGACGATCGACTGGCTCGATCGCAACAAGGAGGGGCCGTTCTTCTGCTGGTTCAACACCACCGCGATCCACATCTGGTCGCACCCGCAGGAGGAGTACGTGAAGAAGGCGGTCGCCGAAGGCCGCGCCGAGAGCGACTCGGTCCGGGCGAAAATGCTCGAGCACGACGAGCAGATCGGGGTGCTGCTCAAGTGGCTCGACGACAACGGCCTCGCCGACGACACCATCGTCATCTACTCGACCGACAACGGCAACGAGCTGCTGTTCTGGCCCGACGGCGGCTATGCCCCGTTCCGCGGCGAGAAGGGCACGACCTGGGAAGGCGGCGTGCGCGTGCCGATGCTGGCGCGCTGGCCCGGCAAGATCCCGGCGGGCAGCAAGAGCAACGCGCTGCAGAGCCACGAGGACGTCTATCTGACGCTGGCCGTCGCGGCGGGACTGACCGACATCAAGGAGAAGCTGCTCGAAGGCACCAGGCTCGGCGACAGCGAGATCACCTACAAGGTCCATCTCGACGGCTTCAACCAGCTCGACGTGTGGACCGGCAAGACCACCGAGTCGGCCCGCAAGGCCTACTTCTACTACGACGAGACCGAGCTCACCGCGGTGCGGGTCAAGGGCTGGAAGATGCACATCGGGGTCAAGAAGGAAGGCAGCTGGTGGAACGAGCGGAGCTATCCGAACGTGCCCTACCTGTTCAACCTGCTGATGGATCCGATGGAGAAGATGGATCCCGAGAGCCACGAATGGGGCTACGCCGGGCGCATGTTCTTCGCCCAGAAGATGTGGGCAGCCACGGCGGCCAAGCCGTTCCTCGCCGAGCACATGATCAGCCTCAAGGATTACCCGCCGCGCCAGGCGGCCGACACGCTGAGCCTGCACAAGGCGCTCGAGAGCGCGATGCGCAAGCTCGAGCAGCCGGCGGCGAGCAGCAACTGATGCTCCGCCCGCGCAAGTTCGGGCGGGCCCGGGTCGAGCAGGGGGGCTCCCGCCCGCCCCCCTGCCCGCACCATTCCGGAAGACCCTCGGTTCGCCTGCGGCAACTGGCTCGCGCGGCGCTGGCGAGCGAGCTTCCAGCCGACGATGCCCGGCCCTGACCGGGGCTACAGCGAGCGAGGACGGCGATGGCTTCGGTGGACGATACTCGGCATCCGGCGCACGTGCTGCCGAGCGATCTGGGCGAGATCCGCACGATCCTTGCCGCGGACCGTACGCTGATGGCGTGGATCCGCACCTCGCTGTCGATGCTCAGCTTCGGCTTCACGATCTACAAGTTCCTCCAGACGGTCGCCCAGCAGGGGCCGATGGAGCACCCCGACAGCCCGCAGCAGGTCGGGCTGTTCCTCACCGGGCTCGGCGTCGCAGCCATCGTGCTCGGCACGTTCGGCTACTGGGTGACCTTGCGTGACCTGCAGCGGGTCGAGCACTTCCGGATCGGCCGGCCGGTACTGTTGATGGCGCTGATCATGTCGATCGCCGGGGTCGCCATGTTCGTCAGCATCGCCACCCGGCTGATCTGAAAGAGAGGCGATGACCGTCGCCGAGATCATCCTGCTGGCGATCAAGGCCAGCATCGTGGCGATGGTGTTCGCGCTCGGCCTCAGGAGCAAGCCGTCGGACGTGCCCGCGCTGCTGCGGCGGCCCGGCCTGCTCGCGCGCGCGCTGCTGTCGATGAACGTGGTCATGCCGCTGGTGGCGATCGCCGCCGTCAGGGTGTTCGACTTGCGGGAAGACGTCGCGGTGACGCTGATCGCGATCTCCCTTTCGCCGATCCCGCCGCTGCTGCCCCGCAAGGAGACCAGCGGCGGCGGCGACAGGTCGTTTGCGGTCGGGCTGCTGGTCGTCTTCGCGGTGCTCGCGGTCGCGTGGATCCCGCTGGCGGTACCGCTGATCGGCAACCTGTTCGGGCGCGAGGTCGGGGTCCCGCCGCTGCCCATCGCCCGGATCGTGATCGGCCTGGTCCTGCTGCCGCTGGTGCTCGGCATCGCCCTGCGCCGGTTCGCGCCGGCGCTCGCCCTGCGGATCGAGCCGCCGATCCCGCTCGCGGCCAACGCAACCCTGCTGATCGCCGCCGTGCTGATCATCTTCAGCGCCCGGCACGAGATCGCCGCGCAAGTCGGCGACGGCACGATCGTGCTGCTGGCGGCGTTCGTGCTCATCGGGCTGGCGGTCGGTCACCTGCTCGGCGGCCCCGAGCCCGGCGAGCGCATGGACCTCGCGCTGACCACCGCCTGCCGTCACCCCGGCATCGCGCTCGCGAGCGCCCAGCTGGCCTTTCCCGATGCGCTCGAGCCCAAGGCGGTGCTGATCATCTATCTGCTGGTCAACATTACCATCGGGATGATCTACATCCGCTGGCGCCGGGCCGCCGTCCGCGGAACTTCGCCCGGTTAACCGACGTTCGCTCGCAGCCTGGCGCTTCGAGCCTCGACCCTAACCGCGCCGCGCCCTCTGCGCCCGCGCCGTAAGCGCCGCCGCGACGATCGCCGCGGCAAGCGTAAGCATCATCGGCCAGACCAGCGCCGCCATCGAAACCGGATTGGCCGTTGCGCACAGCCCGAAGCTCGCCGCCAGCAGCAATGCGCCGGCTGTGCGCAGGCCCCGCGCCGCGCCGCGCGTCTGCGCACGATCGCCGAACACCTGCTTCCAGTGCGCCGCGAGCGAAAGGGCGAGGCAGCCCATCCCACCGATCGCAAGCACCTGCGCGAACGCCAGCAAGATCCCGTCAGACATGCACCGGCTCCGCCTGCGGCGCGACCGCGCCGCGCGGCCGGTGCAGCGTGCCGTGCATGCCCAGCCGGTATCCGGCCCACGCCGCTGCGGCAGCACCGGCGAGCAGCACAAGGTCGACCCCGGCGACCGGCCAATAGCCGGTGGCGATCGTCCGGCCGAGGTGGTCGCCGGTGGTCGCCCAGTTGGCCACCGCCGCCGCGGCGCCGAGCAGCGCGAGCGCCCAGCATTGCTCGCCCCACGCGCGCGAGGTGCCGCCCGCGCCGACCGCGCCCGAGCGCACCGCGCCGTGCGCCAGCGTCGCCAGCCAGGTGAGCCAGAACACGCGCTCCTGCCACAGGTCGTAGCCGGCGAGGTCGGCCGGCAGCACCCGGTTGGCGAGCATCATCGCCACCGTGGCGATCAGCATCCCGGGCACCGCCGCCACCGCCAGCGTGTCGACGATCCGCGCGCCCGGCACACCGGCCGCGGCGTGCTTGCGGCGGCGCTTCTCGACGAAGAACAGGAAGCCGGTGGCGATGCACGCGCAGCTCAGCAGGCCGCCGGCAAACAGCAGCCAGCGCAGGCCCCAGTGCTTGAACTGCTGGTAGTGCAATCCGTGGAGGAAACCTTCGGTGGCGGTGATCGGCGCCGCGGGCGGATCCTCGTACAGCAACTCGCCGGTCGCGGCGCGATAATGCAGCGTCTCCCCGGTGGCGACTCGGTCGACGCTGTCGCGCCCGATCGAGACATAGGCGTTGGCATCGCCCCAGTGCGTCACGGCGATGTAGCCGATCTCGCCCGGCGTGCCCTTGGCCGCCCAGCGCGCTTTCGCGTCTGCTGCCATCGCATCGACTGAGGCGAGCCCGCCCGGCCGGCCCGCCGGTTCCTCCGGCAAGCCGGACTCCGCGTGCTCGATCGCATCCTGCCGGTCGATCGTCTGGCGCGCCAGGTCCTCGACCGCGGGCAGGTAGAAGTAGGCCATGATGAACAGCCCGGTGAAAGTCAGCATGAACAGGAACGGCAGCGCCACCACCCCGGTCAGGTTGTGCAGATCGAGCGTCGCGCGCAGCCGCGGCTTGTCGGGCCGGAAGGTGAAGAACTCGCGGAAGATCTTGCGGTGCATGACCACGCCGCTGACCAGCGCCGCAAGCATCGCCAGCCCGGCCAGCCCGACGATCCAGTAGCCCACATCGTACCACTCGAGATGCAGCATGTAGTGCATCGGGTAGAAGAACTCGGTGCCGAGGTGCAGCTGCTGCTCGATGCTCGTCAGCCGCTCGCCGGTCTCGGGATGCACGGTCAGGTCGCCGAACACGTGGACGTGGTCGACGCTCGCGTCGCGCGGCGCGTTGGGCACGTCGAACGTGCCGTAGACCTTGATCAGCGGGTCGCGGTGGCTGGTCACCGCGCTCATGTCGCCAAGCGGGATCCGATCGGCCGGCGGCAGTTGCCCGATCACCTCATAGGCCTGCGCGTAGTCCATGCTCTCCTGGCGCGGCTGCACCTGCTCGACATAGGGTCGGATGATCTTGTCGAACGAGGGCATCGCCGCCGCCGCCGCGCGTGTCTCGGGCACGCTCCAGCGGTCGATCTCGCGGTCGAACACGCTCAGCGTGCCGAAGAAGAACACCACCATCAGCACCAGGCCGAGCACCAGCCCGAGCCAGGTGTGCATGTAGGCCATCGACAGGCGGAAGGTCTCGCGCACGGTCCGTTCTCCCTCAGCTCGCCGTCCGGGCCATCGCCCAGGCCGCGGCGGCCATCGCCGCCCCGCCGCCGCCGAGCACGGCCCAGACAATCGCGGTGCGCCGCGCGGCGAAGCCCCACACAAGCACTCCGAGATAGACCAGCGCCGAGAGCATCATCGTCAGCGACCAGGCCTCGAAGAACGGCAGCCCGAGCGCGAACCCGCCGAGCGTCGCCAGCGCGACGAAGCCGTAGGCGAACACGAACCCGCCGAGGATCGCCGCGGCGAAACGGTCGACCGTCCTGAACCCGGAAACCATGCCTTTGTCCTTCATGCCGCTCCCAGCTCCTGTCGGCGTCCGACCGCCCTGCCGTTTCCACTTGTCAAATCGTGCGCGTTATCGCAAGCGATTCTCATTAGTGACTTCCATGCGCGGGCCCGAACCTGGCGGAGGACACCGGGTTCGCAGGGAGAGATGCATGAAGCGACGGTCCAACGGGCGAAAGCTGCTCTGTGCTGCGCTGCTCGGAACCTCGATGCTCGCGATCTCCTCGCCGGCCCGGGCCCAGTCGCCGGAGGAAGAGGCCGGAGCGAGCGAGCAGGCCGCGGGCGACGCGCCGACGGACGACACCATCGTCGTCACCGGCCAGTTCCAGAACTCGCTGACCAACCGCATCCCGGTCGCGCCGGAGGAACTGCCCTTCACGCTCGACACGCTCGACCGCGAGGCAATCGACCAGCGCAATTTCGTCCGCTCGCTCGAGGTGATCGCCACGCTACCCAACGTCGTCTCGCGCGACCGCAGCACCTCGGTCCCGGCGAACGAGTTCATGATCCGCGGCTCGGATGCGACCAAGCTGACCAACAACCGCCCGCAGAGCTTCGCCCGCGGCGCAGGCGACCGCGACGACAGCTTCATCGACCGGGTCGAGGTGCTCAAGGGCCCGCCGACGATCGCCATCGGCCCGGCGATCCCGGGCGGCATCGTCAACATCATCACCAAGTCCCCCACGGCCGAAAACTTCCTCGCCTTCGACCAGACGTTCAACAGCATGGGCATCTCGATCACCCAGTTCGACGCCAACGCCGCGAGCCTGTTCGGCAGCGAGCAGGTCCGCGCCCGCGTGATGGGTTCCTACCGCGGCGGCGAAGGCCAGGCGGACGGCGACAAGGTCAACAACGTCGCCGTCCGCGGCGTGATCGAGGCCGAACTCGCCGAGCGCACCCGGGTCCAGGCCAGCGCCGCGCTGATCGAGATCGACTCGCGCGCCGCGATCGCCGCGTTCCCGCTCTACGAGGACGGCACCATCCCCGAGGTGTTCGGCCCGACCACCAGCAGCGGCGGCGGCGCGCCGCAGGACGGCTCCGACCTCTATCTCGACGGCGAGCTGCAGCACGAATTCCTCGACTCCCTCAAGCTGACCCTGCGCGGCAGCTATCAGGACACCTCGTTCGAGTACCGCGACCTGCCCGGCGTCTACAACTACGCCGGCCCCGGCATCCTGTTCTCCGACCCGGTGGTCTACATGTACCGCGCGCGCGGCGGGTTCGACGAGCAGGTCACTTACGGCGACGCCCAGCTCGCCGGCGACTTCGGTCTCGCCGGCGAGCGGCAGGACTGGGTGATCGGCGCGACGTACCACAAGACCGAGAGCTCGCAGGCCACCGGCTACCTCGACCCCGAGGTCTACCGCCTCGACGAGCTAGACGGCCTCGTGCTGCCGCCGGTCGACTACGCGCAGATCGATCCCGGCAATCCTTACGTCGACGTCGCCGAGCTGGTCTCGGTCTACGCCGAGCTCGCGCTGCGCCCGCTCGGCGGGGTGACCGTGCTCGGCGGCCTGCGCTACGACTGGCTCGAGAACCGCGCGGTCGACCCGACCGACCCCTCGACCGCCGACGAGGTGCAGGAGGTCGGCCAGCTGACCGGCCGCCTCGGCGCCAGCGTCGAGCTGACCGACGGGATCAACGCCTACGCCAGCTACGCCGGGTCGTTCGTCCCGCAGCCCGGCCGCACGCGCACCGGCCTCGTCGGTCCCGAGACCGCGGTCAACTACGAGCTCGGGCTCAAGGGCCGCCTCGGCAGCATGACGCTCGAGACCGCGCTGTTCCGCCTGCTGCGGCAGAACCGCGCGACCGGCGATCCGACCAACGCGATCGACGAGAACTTCGTCGTCGCCACCGGCGAGGAGCGCTACCAGGGGCTCGAAATCTCGCTCTCGGGCGAGCTGGTCGAGGGCTTGACGCTGCAGGCCGGGCTCGGCCTGGTCGACGCCGAGGTCACCGAGGACAACACCGGCCTCGAGGGCACCACCCCGCCGCAGACCGCCGAGCTCACTTTCAGCCTGTGGGGCCAGTACGCATTCGGCGGCACGCTCGAGGGGCTGCGCATCGGCGGCGGTTTGCGCGGGGTCGGCGACCGCGCGCAGGCCCCCGGCCTCGT
Organism: Croceibacterium sp.; assembly: GCA_036519255.1. Lineage (GTDB taxonomy): Bacteria > Pseudomonadota > Alphaproteobacteria > Sphingomonadales > Sphingomonadaceae > Croceibacterium_A. The sequence goes on along the minus strand of DATDLP010000537.1, from coordinate 10,449 downwards.
GATCGACAGCTTCCCGGGCTACGAGGTGGTCGACGCGCTCCTCGCCTACCGCGTAAACGAGCGCCTCGATCTCCAGCTCAACGTGTTCAACCTGACCGACGAGCGCTATCTCGATTCGATTGGCTTCAACGGCCAGCTCGCCGGCGGCTACAACTTCGGCGCGCCGCGCTCGGTCAGCGTGACGGCCTCGCTGCGTCTCTGATGATGCCGCGGCGCGCCGCCGGGCTGCGCTGGTTCGAGCAGGGCCAGGCGCACGAGGCCGCCGGGCGGCCCACCGAGGCGCTCGAGGCCTACCGCAGCTCGCTCAGGGAATGGCCGCAGGCCGCGGCGCCGTGGGTCGGCCTCGCGCGGCTGCTCGCTGCCAACCAGCAGCACGCCGACGCCTGTGAGTGCCTGCGCCGCGCGGTCGGCGCCGAGCCCGGCAATGCTCCGGTGCGCGCGATGTTCGCCCAGGCGCTGGCCGCGACGGGCCGCACCGCCGAGGCCGAAGCCGAGTATCGCGCAGCGCTCGCCGCAGCACCCGGCCCCGGCGGGGCGCGGCTCGGCCCCGGCGGCGTGCTCGAAGACCGCGGCCGGCCCGCCGAGGCCGCCGCCGCCTATCGCGCGTGCCTCGCGCACCCCGGCGAACGCGCGCGCGCGTTCGGCAGCCTGCTCGGGCTCGGCCGCCACGTCGATCTCGCCGCGGACTTGCCGCTGGCAAACGAAGCTCTCGACGAGGCGAGCGACGCCGACGCCGCGCAGATCGGCTACGGCCTCGGCAAGGAGCTCGAGCGCCGCGGCGAGCACGACCGCGCGTTCGCCGCCTGGGCCGCGGCCAACGCCGCACGCCGGCGCGACGCCGGCCCGTTCGACCGCGCCGCGTTCGACCGCCAGATCGACACGCTGATCGACACCTTCGCGCCGGCGTTCTTCGCCGGCCGCGCGGGCTGGGGCGACCTCCACGCCCGGCCGCTGTTCGTCGTCGGCCTGCCGCGCTCGGGCACCACGCTGACCGAGCAGATCCTCGCCAGCCACCCGGCGTGCCACGGCGCCGGCGAGCTCGACGCGCTGTCGGACCTCGCCACCGGCGCCCCCGACCGGCTCGGCTCCGCCGCGCCCGCCTGGCCGCGCTGCGCGCCCGACCTCGCGCCCGAGCAGATTCGCGCGCTCGCCGCCGACTACCTCGTTCGGGCCCGTGCCACGGTCCCGGCAGGCGTAGCGCAGGTGATCGACAAGGCGCCGCTCAACTTCTTCCACCTCGGTCTCGTCGCGCTCGCCTTCCCGCGCGCGCGGATCGTCCACTGCACGCGCGACCCGCGCGACAACGGCCTGTCGATCTTTGCCGAGAACTTCGCGCGCGAGCAGCGCTGGGCGACCGACCTCGCCGACATCGCCCACTACCGCCAGGGCTACCGTCGCCTGATGGCCCACTGGCAGGCCGTGAGCCCGCTGGCGATCCTCGAGCACCGCTACGAGGACGCCGTCGCCGACCCCGAGCCCGCGGTCCGCCGCCTGCTCGCCTTCGCGGGCCTGCCGTGGGACCCGGCCTGCCTCACCTTCCACGACAACCCCCGCGCGGTGCAGACCCCGAGCCGCTGGCAGGTCCGCCAGCCCGTCTACACCGCGTCGTCCGGCCGCTGGCGTCGCTTCGAGAAGCACCTGGGCGCGCTCACCCCCGACACCTAGGACCCGATCTTCCCCCGTTCACGGGGAGGTGCCCGCGAAGCGGGCGGAAGGGGCCCGCACCGCCCCCCCGCCCCCGCGCTCAGAACCCGTAGCGCAAGGTCACGCGCACATTGCGCGGCTCGCCGTAGACGAACCCGCCGAACCACGCGTTGGTGTTGTAGTAGGTCTGGTCGAACACGTTGTTGAGGTTGAGCTGCAGCGAGGCCTGCTCGGTCAGGTCGTACGCCGCCATCAGGTTGACCAGCGCATAAGCCTCCTGCCCGACCTGCTCGATCGCCCCCGTGCCCGGGTTCTCCGCGGTCTGCGGCGGGCGGCTTTCCCAGCGCATCGAGCCACCGAGGCTGAACCCGTCGAGCCCGCCGGTGAAATCGTACTTGGTGGCCATGCGGAACACCTTGCGCGGGTGGTGCGCCTGCACGTCGACCCCGTCGGGGTCCTGCGCCTTGAAGTGGCTCCAGCCGACGCTGAGGTCCCAGCCCGGTAGCACCTCGCCCTGCGCCTCGAGCTCGTAGCCCTCGGAGACCACGCCCTGCACCGGGCGCGAGGCGACGTCGGTCGTGCCCGGCACGTAGTACGGATCGCCGGTCACCGGGTCGACGTCGGGCACCGCGAAGTTGTTCTGCTCGATGCGGAACACCGCCGCCGAGGCGCGCAGCCGCCCGTCCATCAGGTCGGCCTTGAGCCCGGCCTCATAGTTGTTGCCCTCGAGCGGCGGCAGATAGTGCCCCTCGCGGTCGAGCGCGGTCTGCGGGTTGAAGATACTGGTGTAGCTGACGTAGGCCGACAGGAAGTCGTTGAAGTCGAAGATCAGCCCCGCGTAAGGCGTGAACACCGCGTCGTGCTCGATCCGGTACGGCTCGGGCGTGTAGAACGCCTCCTCCTCGTCGCGGGCCCACCAGGTCAGCCGCGCGCCCGCGATCACCTTGAGCCGATCGATCGGATTGAGCCGCGTCACGCCGTAGAGCGCAGTCTGCTCGGTCGTGCCGAACCCGCTCATCCGATAGCGCTCGCCCCACACCGGCTCGGGATAGCTGCCGTCCCACGCGCCGAAATCGCCGACCGGGGCCACGCTCGCCGGATCGGGATCGCGGTTGGTCCAGCCGCCGGTCTGGTGGCTGTACATCGCCCCCACCACCAGCTCGTGCGTCCGGCCGAGGAGCTGGTAGTCGCCGCCGGCCTGCAGGTTGCCGCTCCACTGCTCGGGCTTGGTCAGGTACCAGTACGGCCACACCTCCATTCCCTCGCCGGTCGCCCGGTCGGGATTGCCCCACAGCCAGATCAGCTTCGAATCCTCGGTCTGGTGGAAGTACGCGGCGTCGCCGCGCAGCTGCCAGCTGCCGCCGAGATCCTGCTCGAGCGAGACGAACGCCGAGGTCTCGGCGGTGTCCCACGCGTTCCAGTCGGCGCCGGTGGTCTTCGAGCGGTCCCAGTCGGGCAGCGAGCCGTCGGAGTACCAGAACGGCAGCTGCGCCCACATCACCCCGTCGCGCCGGTCCTGCTGGTAGCTCGCCCCGACGTCGACCCGCGTGCCCGGCCCGAGGTCGGCGCCGATCGTGCCGTAGAGCACGAACCCGCTGCTGCTCTCGAGGTCGACGAACGCCTCCTGCGAATAGGCTTCGGCCACGAACCGCGCGCGCACCGCGCCGTCTGCGGTCAGCGGCGCGGTCAGGTCGACCATGCCCGAGACGTGCTCCCACGAGCCACCCTCGAGCGTGACCTCGCCGGTCAGCTCGTGCGCGTCGGCGCGCTTGCGCACCATGTTGACAGAGGCCGACGGCTCGCCCGCACCCTGCAGCAGCCCGGTCGCGCCGCGGATCACCTCGATCCGCTCGTAGATCGCGGTGCTGCCTTCCTCGAGCCCGACGTTGCCGGTCGCGAACGGCAGCCCGTCGAGCTGGAAGTTGGTGATCTCGAACCCGCGCGCCGACAGCAGGTTGCGCCCGCGGTCGACCCGCTTGACCGACAGCCCGGTGGTGTACTCGAGCACCTCGCCGACGGTCTGCGCGGCCTGGTCGTCGATCTGCTCGCGGGTGATCACGGTCAGCGATTGCGGCGTCTCGCGCGGCGTCAGCGCCAGCCCGGTGGCCGCGGTGTTGCTGTCGGTGCCGCTGCCGTAGACCACGATCGTGTCGTCCTGCGGCGCTGCGCCCTCGCCCTCGACGGGCGCCGCGCCGCCCTGCTGCGCAGGTGGGGCATCGTCCTGCGCGAACGCCGGAGCGGACAGCGCGCTCGCCGCGAGCAGGGTGAACTTGAAAGCTGGAAGAACCGAACGAAACACACGCGCCCCCGTTATTTTTTGGCCGAGTCGCGGCGCGCCTACCGATCCTGCGAATGAGACGCAATAGGGACGCAACCCGGTCAGCCACTCTAATGATTATCGTTTGCAATAATCTCCAGGCCTTGTCATGCCGCGACAGCACGGTCGGGCGCGGGGGCAACGCGGCTGCCGACCTGCGGCCAAAGGGGACGGAGACAGACATTGCGGTCATTTCACGGAACGGCGCTTGCCGCCGCGGCGCTCGCGCTGGCAGCGCAACCGGCCCACGCGCAGGGCGAACCCCCGGAACCCGCGGCGCAGCCTTCGGCCGAAACCGACGCCGCACCCGCGGACGAGCCGCAGATCGTCGTCACCGGCTACCGCCGGCTCGACACCCCGCTGCAGGACGAGGCGGTCGCCGCGAGCTCGCTCGACGAGGACGTGTTCCGCTTCTCCGGCTCGACCGACCGCATCGACGTGCTGCGCACCGTGCCCGGGGTGACCGTGCTCAACCTCGGCGGCCGCTCGACCGTGGTGATCCGCGGCACCAGCACCGCGCCCGACGGCGATCCCAACGGCGCCGTCGCGGCGAGCTACATCGGCGACGTCGCGCTGTCCGGCCTGTCGGGCTCGCGCGAGAACGTCGATCTGAGCAATTACGACATCGACCGGATCGACGTGCTGCGCGGCCCGCAGGGCTTCAGCTTCGGCGGCGGCGCGATGGCCGGCGTGGTGCGCACAGTGCCCAACGCTGCGGACACCTCGGAGTCCTCGGGCAGGATCGCGGTCGCAGGCCGCCTCGTCGAGCACGGCGAGACGCCGGGCTACGAGATCGACGGCTTCGTCAACGTGCCGCTGGTGCGCGACACGCTCGGCCTGCGCGTGACCGCTTATGCCAACCGCGAGGAGAACCCGATCTATTCGACGCACTACGACCGGCAGGGCGCACCGGCGACCGTCGAGGGCGGACGCGTATCGCTGCGCTACGAGCCGACCGACTCGCTGACCGTCGACATGCGCTACGTCTACGAGCAGCGCGAGCTGATGGACTTCACCCGGACCGATCCCGCGCTGGGCGACTACGTCACCGGCGAGCGCCGCGAAACCAGCCGCCGGAAGACCCACCTCGCGTGGGTCAATGCCGATTGGGAGCTGGGCTTTGCGACCGCGACGTACGTCGGCAGCTACCTTGCGGCCGACACGCGCACCGCGTACCCGGTGTACTGGGCCGCGGCCACGGCCGACGGCTCCGCGATCGACTACCATTCGGCGATCGAGGCGCGCAACTTCACTCAGGAGCTGCGGCTCGGCGACGCCGACCGTCACGCGTTCGACTGGATCGTCGGCGCCTACTACGAGCGGCGCAAGAACGACGACAACGGCAACTACGTCTTCGCCGACATGAGCACGGCGACGACGTCCGAGTTCGATTTCGACGGCGTCGACGATCCCGCGCTCGACAACTTCACGGGCGGCATCCGCACGCTCGACGAAGAGCAGAAGGCGTTGTTCGGCGAGGTCGCCTGGTGGTTCGACGACGAATGGGGGCTGACGCTCGGGACGCGCTATCTCGAGCACAGCGCCACGTCGGGCTACCTCGACACGATCGAAAGCCATCCCGAAGCGCAGCCGGCGATGATCGACACTTTCCCCGAGACGAACGGCTGGTGGAAGAAGGTCAACCTCACCTGGGCACCCGATGGCGGCCAGCTCTACTATCTGCAGTTCGCGCAGGCGGAACGGCCCGGCGGGACCAACTACGCGGCGCTCGACGCGAGCTGTCCGCCCGAATACGCCGATCGCGTCGACGAGTACTACCCGGGCGACGAGATGACCACCTTCGAGGGCGGCGCCAAGGTCGGCTTCGGGCGAACCGCGCAGATCAACGCCAGCGCCTACTATTCGCGCTGGAAGAACGCGCCGACCTACACCGGCGCGCTGTGCGGCAACGGCATCAACTACTACATCGACAACGCCGGCAAGATGGACCTCTACGGCATCGAGGTCGATGCCCAGCTGCGGATCAGCCGCGTGCTGTCGGCCTCGATGTCCGCCGCCTACGGGATCGCCGAAATCGTCGAGATCGGCCCCGACTTTACCGGCGGGGTGCCGGGCGACCGCAGCCCCGGCAACCCTGACTGGAAGGTCAGCGGCTCGCTCGACTACCGCGACGGGATCGACCCCGGCCTCACGCTGTTCGGCAGCGCCGGCTTCAGCTACACCGGTGGCTATCTCAACGGCATGTCGGTCGACTGGTCGACTTTCGCCAGCTTCGTGACCTTCCCCGGCCTCGACGTGCACGTGATCGGGCAATTTCCGAGCGGGGTCGACCGGTACAACGATCCGGGCTCGGGCGACTACGTGCTGTTCGACGCCAGGATCGGGCTCGAACGCGGCGAATGGACCGGCACGCTGTTCGTCGACAACCTGCTCGGCAGCAGCAAGCGCAGCCTGATCAACTATCTCAACACCACCGAAGCCGGGAATGCGACCTACACCAGGGTCACCCCACGAACGTTCGGTGTGCGGGTGGAACGCGAGTTCTGAGAGCGGACCGATGCGGCGGATTTCCGAAGAGGAGGCCTGGGCCGCCGCGGGGTCCGACGAGCCCCCGCTGCTGGCCAAGGCCGAAAACGACCGCACGCAGTCGGCGGTCGCGCTCAAGCGCTGGCCCGACGGCATCGTGCTCGGCGTGAGCTGCGACCTCGACGACCGCTTCGAGCTCTACAAGTGCGCCAACGAAGCCGAGGCGTGGGACGCCTACCTGCGCCACGTCGAGCGAATGGACCGCACTGGCCGGCCGTTCACGGATTGATGCCCGACCACGCAACGCCGCCATTCACATCGCAACCCGCCTAGTCATGCGCCCGATCTGGCTTGGCAAATCGGCCGATCCGCTGCAGCTTGCTATCCAAAGATAACAAGCGGGACGCGGTCCCGCCTGAGGGGATCACCGCCATGCGTCTGGTATCTCGCGTGCTGCTCGCGTCTTTGCTTCTGCCGGCCTCGCTGCTCGGCGCGGGTGGCGGAGTGGCCATCGCGCAGCACGACCATTCGGCGCATCGGGATGCGGACGCGGCCCCCGTGGCAATGCGCACGGTGCGCTGGTCCGATCCCGCCGCCTGGCCCGACCGCCGGGTACCGGGGGAAGGCGCTGCGGTCACCATCGCCAGGGACATGGACGTCGTGCTCGACGTGACCCCGCCGGCGCTGCGCAGCCTGACGATCGAGGGCAAGCTGCGCTTCGCCGACGAGCGCGACCTTGGCCTGGTGACCGAGTGGATCTACGTCTCCGGCGGCGAGCTCGAGATCGGCACCGAAGCCGATCCCTTCACCCACCAGGCCTCGATCACGCTGACCGACACCGTCCCCGGCGAAGACGTGAACACGATGGGCGACCGCGGGATCATGCTGCTGCGCGGCACCTTGAACCTGCATGGCGACCGCCAGCACACCTGGACCAAGCTTTCGGCGACGGCGGCGCGGGGCGCGACGAGCATCACCGTGCTCGACGCGGGCGAGTGGCGCGCCGGGGACGAGATCGTGCTCGCCTCGACCGACTACGATCCGCGTCAGGCCGAACGCCGGACGATCACCCGCGTCAGCGGCAACACGATCCACTTCGCCGAGCCGCTCGCCTACATGCACTACGGCGCCATCACCTTCGGCGTCGACGAGCGCGGCGAAGTCGCCATGCTGACGCGCAACATCAAGGTGCAGGCCTCCGAGGATGCAGCGGAAAGCTACTTCGGCGGGCACATCATGGCGATGGCCGGATCCAGGGCCTATGTCGACGGCGTCGAGCTCGCCCGCATGGGCCAGCACCTCACCCTCGCGCGCTACCCGATGCACTTCCACCTGCTCGGCGACGGCGCCGGCATGTACGTCCGCAACACCGCGATCCACGACACCTACAACCGCTGCGTGACGGTGCACGGCACCAACGACCTCAGCATCGAGAACAACGTGACCTACAACACCGTGGGCCACTGCTTCTTCCTCGAAGACGGCATCGAGACGGGCAACGCATTCGTCCGCAACCTGGCGATCCAGACCAAGTGTCACCCCACGCTGCCGTGCGTGCCGACCAACCTCGCCGCCAACGGAGAGAGAGCCGCGCAGTACGCGAATACCGCGGCCGCGAGGCAAGCCAGCTTCCACAGCGGCAACACCCTGCTGCCGTCGGACAACACGGTGGCGTCGTTCTGGATCACCAACCCGGACAACAGCTTCATCGACAACGTGGCGGCCGGTTCCGACGAGAACGGCTTCTGGCTGTCGCTGCCCGAACACCCCCAGGGCGCGTTCGCCGGCACCGAGGCCGCCGCCGCGATCTGGCCGCGCCGAACGCCCATCCGCGCGTTCAGCGGCAACGTCGCCCATTCCAACTTCGACGGGTTCATGTTCGACCGCAACGTCAACCCGGACAACACCTTCGACTTGTCGTTCAGCGGGTTCACCCCGCTGGAAGATCCGGCCGACCCGCGCAGCGAGATGGTCGAATCGCACTTCGAGAACCTGACCAGCTACAAGAACCGCAACGGCGGTCTGTGGGGCCGGGGCGAGCTGCACGTGTTCCGCAACGCGAAGCTGGCCGACAACGCCATCGGCATGACCCATTCGACCGCGACGTTCGGCAGCGAACGGTTCACCTCGCGCCTGGTGGACTCGCTGGTCGTCGGCGAGACCGACAATGTCGGCAATCCCACGACGCCCGAGGAACGCGCCTACGGCCGCAGCCTGCCCAAGCCGCCCATTCCGGATTTCCCGATCCGCGGCTACGAATACTACGATTACCGTCACGAGGTGGCGAACACGACCTTCGTGAATTTTCAGGACAACGACCGGCGAAAGACCGGCGCGCTGTCCTGGCTGCTGTTCACCGGCGCGGGCGTCACGACCGAAAACACCATCGAGCGCGCGCAATTCGTCAACGCCAAGCCGGTCTATTTCCCGAACATCGATCCCCGGTTCGACAACGACAACCGCGGTGGCGTGGCCTACCGCACCCTGTCGATCCACGACCTCGACGGTTCGGTGACCGGCATCCCCGATTCCCACGTCATGCTCCACGACGGCGAGAACGACAGCGTCGCGACCGACGACAGCTGCGCGATCCATCCCGCCTGGAACGCCTCGGTGTGCGCCGGCGATGTCGGGCGCCTGTCGTTCCAGCCGGGCCAGCTCGCCGGCCTGTCCCCCGCACCGGGAGGACTGCGCGGCGGCTTCGGCTTCGGCTACGTCCGTCCGACCTTCCCGCCCGCCGGAGCCCCCCGCGCCGCCCCGCCCCCTCCGCCGCAGCCGATCGCGCTGGTTCGCAACGGCAGGGAATTCCCCGTCACGGCCAACCAGAGCACCGTGCGCGCCGGCAGCGAGATCGAGGTCAGGACCGAAAGGCCGCAAGTCTCTCTCAGCCTGGCCGAAATGGACCAGGGCTCGTGGGTCCTGTTCGAGCTGCCGGGCTTCGCCAGCGCCGCCTCCGGAACGCAGCAGCGCAGCATGGCCGCGTTGCGCCAGGCGAACGAGACGTCCTGGTTCAGGGACGGAGACGCCCTGTGGGTCAAGCTGGTCGTGAGCCAGCCTCCGGCCGTGCCGGTCCGTCCGTCGAACATTCAGGCCAGCATTGCGGTCAGCAGACACGTCCTCAGCGCAAACTGAGCAAGACGGCCCGGCAAGTCACATCACCCGCACCCGCGGCTCCGCACGCGGCCTGAGCAGCAGCGCCCACAGCGCCCAGACCATCGCGTCCGCGCGATCGGGCGACCCGCCGGGGCCGTCGTACCCCGCGGGCACCATCCGCCCGAGCTCGCCCTCGAGCTCGACGAACCGCCCCGCCAGCCGCGCCTTGCCGCTCTCGAACAGCCCCGCGACCGGCTCCGCCCGCGCCCCCTTGCCCTGCGACGCTGTCGCCGCGGTCACCGCCGGCAGGCTCATGCCGAGGCTGTCGAAGCACGTGCGCAGCACCGCGGTGACCATCTCGCCGCCCTGGTTGGTCTCGACCACCAGCCGGTCGGCCGCGTGCACCTCGACCGCCATCGCCACCTTGCGCGCCCAGCCTTCGGGCGACAGCCCGCCTTCGGAATGATCGGCCAGCACCCAGCCGATCCCGTCGGCATCAAGCCCGCACGCGACGATCCCGCACGTGCCGCCCGCGCTCGCCGGCGGATCGACTCCGACCACCACCCGCCGCAGGTCACCCGGCGCACCTCCGCGGCTCCGCTCGATCAGCGCCAGCGGCCACAGCGAGCCATGCACGTCGTCGAGCCACTCGCCATCGAGTTCCTCGCGCCCCATCCGCGTCCCGCCATACGCCGCCTCGACCGCCTCGAGGAACGCCGCCGGCAGGTGCGGGTTGTCGCGGCTGGTCCCGCCCGTCAGCACCGTCCCCCTGGCCGCGAGGATCCGCTTGAGCGCCTCGCACCCGCCGCGCGGCGTGGTGGTCACCAGCGCCCGCGGTGTCTCGCCACACCGCAACCCGAGCGCAAGCATGTCCCACGCCGACTCCGCATGGCGCCACTTGGCCAGCT